>JAIPFS010000045.1 GCA_021736545.1 Spirochaetia bacterium
TTAAAAAAGAGTTAAGGTAAAGAATCAAATCCATTCATTTCGAGGAAATCTAATAATATTGGGAATCTAGTGAACAGTTCTCCATAATTTTCTAATTTTTGAATTGTAAGTTCGTCTTTTGCCCTCATATCAGCAAGTTCATTCAATGCTGTTTCTAAACTTGCCTGCTGTTTTGTAAGCATGGAATTATAATTCTTCTTTGCCTTTTGGTACAAACTTAAATCAGGGAGTTTTAAACTATTTACCTGTACAGATTCAATATTGATTAAGTAAAATTCTTGATGCAGTTTTTCCTTCAGATATGAAGAAATCTCTTTATAATCCTGAATACTTGAAAGTTCTGAAGAATTTTCATGTTCCTCAGGAGTATTTTGAGAATTTGTTAATAAGCCCTGTTCAATTATTTCAAGAAATAAACTATTTACACGATCTTCAATTTGTGAGTTCTTATGTTCCAGCCAAGTAGAAAAGTTCTTTTCAGATATATTCTGCTCTTTAACTACTTCAATTACATGTTCTTTCGAAATGCGATAATAAACCCCAATATCCGAATCATAATTAAAGTCAGGTGAACCTGGTAAAAAGTGAGAAAAGACCTCACCTGATGGAAGAATTCCAGAAATTTCAGTATGCGTATATTGAGGACCAAAAGGGATCTTTATAATAGTGGTATTTTTAGGAATAAGTTTCCAGCCCGTCCAATAAAACTCACCTGAAACAACTGGCTTATCTAAATAACCCACTGTTTTAGTGTGCACAACGCCTATTTGATCTCGGTCTATACGTAATTGTATCCAAGCAATATAGAAAATTATACCTGCAGTAATTACAAGAAACAGTAAAATTAGTAAGAATTTTTTCATATCCTATACCTATTGTAATGTAAATCGATACAAACTATTATATCAATCATATCATATTTATTACTAGTGTGGGTAGGTTAAATTTATAACTGATTAGATATTGTACAAAAACGGTAAAATATAATAAAGTTGATATAAGTACTATTCTTCAAAATGATTATTTATTCAAGTAGTGATGCATTGCTGTGTGGGTGAGAGAGAATTAATGAAAAAAGCTTTATTTTATTTGCGTTTTCTGCATGGAATAATTCTTCTCAGTATAGTTTTATCAAGTATAATTTTCTTTATTGGAAATAAAACCATACCCGAATCACATTTATTAAATTTACTTATTTTTATAAATTATGGTTCAATTATATATATATTGCAGACAATAGTAATTATTTTTATAATAATTGGCATACATCGAAGGGATGGTGAAAGTAAACTCTTTTTACCAATTGCGGTAACAGTATTGGGAACGTTACTCACTTCGATAATATATATAATCAGCAGTTCAATTGAAGTATTTTTAACAAACATATAAAGGGATAATTGATGGCTGTAAAAAGTATCAGAGGGGCGATTCAAGTAAACAGAGATGCTGAAGAAGACATAAAAAATGCTGTTAAAAAACTAGTTGATACGCTTTTTTCTAAAAATAATTTAGATAGCAGAAATATTATTAGTGTTTTTTTTAGTCAAACAAGGGACTTGAAGACATATAATCCAGCAAAGGCCGCCAGGGAAGCAGGCTACAGCAATTTATCATATTTTTGTCTTCAGGAATTATATATAGAAGGCGGTATGGAAAGGGTCATTCGCGTATTATTCCATGTGGAATCAAGTGTTCCCCATACAGAATTTAAACATGTTTATATGAATGGAGCTGAAAAACTTCGTCCCGATTTATGTATATGATTCATAATGCTTAAAAAGTATTGACAAAGTTATGACTTAACGGTAAATTAGCGAACGAATTTAAAAGTAATTTCATGCCACCTTAGCTCAGCTGGCCAGAGCACGTGACTTGTAATCTCGGGGTCGTCAGTTCGAATCTGACAGGTGGCTTATTGACACAATCCATTGATTTTGTTAATTTACTATTCGTTGTTTACGGGGAGGTTCCCGAGCGGTCAAAGGGGGCAGACTGTAAATCTGTTGGCTACGCCTTCGAAGGTTCGAATCCTTCTCTCCCCAAAGACCTTCCTTGTTAAAAAACGGGAAGGTCTTTTTAATAATAGGAACATGTATGTCAGCATTTTATGATGAGGGTTTACAATTTGAATGCCAGCGGTGCTCATACTGCTGCAGAAATGAACCTGGATATGTTTTTCTCTCTTCATCCGACATGCAGGCCATTGCTGATTTTTTGGGAATTTCAGAAGAAACATTTCTTAATACGTACTGCAAGACCATATCATATAATCATTTCGGTTTTATTTCATTGAAAGAGAAAACAAACAATGACTGTATTTTCTGGAGAGAAGAAGGGTGTGCAATTTATAAGGTACGTCCCATCCAATGCAGAACTTATCCTTTTTGGGCAAATATTATTGAATCTCAGGAGTCATGGGATAATGAATCAAATTTTTGTCCTGGAATAGGTAAGGGAAGTATTGTTAAAAAAAAGGAAATTCTCAAAAAGTTGAAAATGCGTGAAAATAATTCACCTCTTATGGTATAATGTTTCAAGAAAAAAATTATGAAAATTCCTGAACACATAATTGAAGAAATCAAAAATAAATTGTCCATGTATGATGTGGTATCTCAATACGTGACTCTTAATAAGAAAGGAAGCAGGCTATGGGGCTTGTGTCCTTTTCACAATGAAAAGACCCCATCTTTTACTGTTGATGAAGAGAAAGGGCTTTACTATTGTTATGGATGTCACAAAGGCGGATCAATTTTCAATTTCATCATGGAAATGGAAAGTCTTGGTTTTGTAGAATCCGTACAGCTCCTTGCTCAGAAAGCAGATTTGGAAATTTCTCTTCAAGGTGAAGAAGATGATAATAGAAATAAAGAATTAGATGCCCTGTATGAACTTTATAAAAGACTGCATGAGAGTTTTCATTATATATTAAAGGAGAATGAGGCTGCATCTGAGGTGCGGTCATATCTGGCAGAACGAAAAATATCTGAAAATGAGATATCCAATTTCAAATTAGGATATGTACCGGATGATAAGAAATGGCTATACCGGTTTCTGAAAAAAAAGAATTATTCAGAATCATTTATGGAGAGAACGGGTTTATTCTCAAAAAAATATCCTGCATATTCATTGTTCACAGGAAGACTTATAATCCCAATTATCGATAATCGCAATAGGGTTGTCGCTTTCGGCGGAAGAGCTCTTAAGGATGATAGTTTTGCAAAATATATAAACTCTCCGGAAACACCAATATTTAAAAAAAGAAACATTCTTTTTGGAATTAATATTGCTTTACCGTTTATTAGAAAAGAAAAATATGCTATTTTAAGTGAAGGATATTTTGATGTCATAGCTCTGCACAGTATCGGGTATAATACTGCTGTAGCACCACTGGGAACTGCATTTACCCATGAACATGCACAATTCCTGAAACGTTTCTGTTCTAGAGTTCTGATATTATTTGATCAGGATGCAGCTGGTATTGATGCGGCATTAAAAACGATGCCCATACTTGAAGAGTTTGAATTTACATATCAAGTTGTTGTCCTGCCTGAAGGTAATGATCCGGCAGATCTTGTGAAAGAGGATAATTCTGAAACATTGAAAAAATGTTTAAAATATCCTATAAATGGATTTGAATACCTTGTTAAAACTTTAGTTAATAGCTACGATGTACATTTGCCGGAGGGAAAAGAATCCGTTTTTCAAGAACTATTACCAGTTATAAAAAACACTAACTCAGAAATCAGAAAAGATGAATACTTGCGTAGAGCAGCAGAAACATTAAGACTTGACGTACGTGTGATTTATGATGATTTTAATAGAAAAAGAAAATCAGATAAAAGGATTAATTATTCAAGAACCGCAAATACTGAACAGGGGATAAAAGAGAGGGAAATTAAAAGAAATCCGGAACTGTATATCATGACTGCATTTTATGCTGATCCTAAGCTTTTTAGAAAATATCGTAATGATCTGCATTATGAAATGCTCAATGATGAGTTTTCAAAAGATTTGTATGTAAATTTGGAAGATGCTTTTCGAAATGGTATTCAGGAAATCGACATAATTATTAGTGGTATAAATAAACCTGGGTTAAGGAATTTTATTATTGCGGAGCTTGAATCAAGTAAATATGCATCTCATTTAGAACAAATTATTCAAGATGGAATAAATTCTATTAAACGAAAAGAATTGATGCATAAAAGAAGTGAAATTGTTAAAAGAATTGCCCGGCTAGAGAAAAAATCTGATTCCGGTTCTATACATGAGATACAGGAATTGCTTTTTGAAAAAAAGTTTCTTGATGAAGAAATTGAAAAAATAAGGAAAATTATATGATGTCAAGTATTCTATCAGATCCTGAAGTTGTAAAACTGTTAGAATATGCAAAAAAGAAAAAACGCATTTCTTACGATGAAGTTAATGACTTATTACCAGAGTATATCAATACTTCTGAAAAAATTGAAATGGTCATCGGCTTGATTGAAAAAAGCGGTGTTCAGCTTGTTGATGATGAGGAGCTGAAAGATGAAGCAGAAGAACTGCTTCCTGATTTGAGTATTGATTCTGATTCATTCGAAGAAAACGATGATATGGACATTACTCTGGATGATAGCATTGAAGAGGATGAAAGTTCTAGTGAAATTGCTGATGATCAGCAAATGAGAGGTAAAAAAACGAAAAAAAAGGCCGATAAGAAAAAAAAGGTAATTATAAGTGATAAAGATGCCTCCATTGATGATCCAATAAGACTTTATCTCCGGGAAATTGGTAAAGAGAATCTTCTTACTGCTGAACAGGAAGTTGAGTTATCCAAGAAGATGGAAGAAGGAGAAACTATAATAAAGGAAGTAATAAAAACTTCCGGAATTCTCATAACTTCCATGCATAATATACTCCAAAAGCTTTCTCGAAAGATAGAAGAAAAAGAACTTGACTTAACAAAAAAAGAAGTTTCTGAACTTTTTTCTGAGCAGAAAAGATTAAACCAAGGGTATAAGGAACAGCTTAAGGAAGTTAGCTCTCCAATAAAAGTATATATAGATAAAAAACAGAAAGAAATTGATTCTGGAACAGATATTATCCAGGAAGAAAGCTTTATAAAAAAGCGTAATCAACTGCTTAAGAAACTGAGCAGCATTGACTTGCAGCAGGATGAAATAATTGATTTTACTGAGAAATTCTTAGCTACTGATACACGTATTTTTGATTTAAAACACAAAAAACAGGAAATTGAACTACAGCTAGGAGTTTCCTCCGTAAGAGATTTACGTCAAATGGGAAGAGGTCTTGCAATTCCCATGAAGAGAAAAAAGATTGAAGAACAGCTTGGTATACCTGCAGAAGATATTAAAGAAAAAATAAAAAAGATTCAGCTAGCTGAAAAAGAGCTGAAGAATATTGAAAATGAATTTGAAGATACTATTGAAGAAATAATTATTAAAGCTCGTGAAATTTCACGAGGGAAAATAATGATGAAGAATGCAAAGGACCGCTTAATTCAAGCTAATTTGCGTCTAGTTGTGAGCATAGCAAAAAAATATACTAACCGCGGACTGCATTTTTTCGATTTAGTTCAGGAAGGAAATATCGGCTTAATAAAAGCTGTAGAAAAATTTGAATACCGAAAAGGGTATAAATTTTCAACATATGCTACATGGTGGATTCGCCAGGCAATAACTAGATCTATATCGGATCAAGCAAGGACCATTCGTGTACCAGTTCATATGATTGAACAAATTAATAAAGTAGTTCGAGAATCACGACAGTTAATGCAGGTTTATGGAAGAGAGCCCTCAGATGAGGAAGTTGCAGAAAGACTGGGCTGGTCTCCACAGCGTGTAAAAGCTGTTAAAAATGTAGCTAGAGAGCCAATATCCTTAGAGACGCCTATTGGCGAAGAAGAAGATTCTCTACTCGGTGATTTTATTGAAGATAAAGATGTTGAGAACCCTGCTAGTCAAACAGCTTTTACCATTCTTCAGGAACAGCTGCAGGATGTACTTACAACTTTACCTCCCCGAGAGCAGGAAGTATTGAAAATGCGATTTGGACTTGAAGATGGGTATTCCTTAACTCTAGAAGAAGTTGGATTGTATTTCGAAGTTACTCGCGAAAGGATTAGACAGATAGAAGCCAAGGCATTACGGCGTTTACGACATCCGAAACGTAGTAGACGTCTTAAAGATTATGTATAGTATAATAAATAACATTCAGGAGAAAATGCATGCAGGAAATTTATAAGCGATTAAGAAAACTTCAACATATTCTATTTGAAAAATATAAAGTCCAAGATGATATCAAAGAGATACCTACGGTAATTGAGACTAATGAACAGGTTCTTAATCGTTCAAAGGAAAAATATCTGGAGCAGAATAATCGTTTGGAACGTGCTCGAGATAAGATAAAAAGTTTGAAAATCAGGCTTGATGACGCGGAGAAGAAGCGTGAGAATTATGAAAAGCAAATGGATGTTATTAATACTCAAAAGGAATATGAAGCATTAGACAAAGAGATAAAAGACGCTGCAGATAAGGAGCAGCAGTTGAGAAAAGACATCCTTAATGAAGAAAAACATATTGAAGAGCTTACAGCGGAAATCGAAGACAGTGAAGAGTTGATTGAAATTCAGGAAGAAGAGTTAAATAAAAGCAAAGAAAAAATGGAACAGGATCTTCGTGAAAGACAAAGCCATCTTAAGGAACTTGAAAATGAGGAGAATGACCTTGTCGTAGATCTTGATAAAGATATTCTTTTTAAATTTGAGCGTATCATCAAATCTAAATCAGGAGTCGGTATTGTTCCAATTAAGAATTCAGTGTGTACAGGATGCCATATGCAGCTTCCAGATCAGTTTGTAAATGAAGTGAGAATAGGAAAAGATTTTAAATTCTGTCCCTACTGCAGCAGAATACTGTATTATGAAGATGAGCAGCCTGAAGAAGAACTAGCAGTTCAGGAAGATGAGACTGGAAGCCTTTCAGATCTAGTTGATTTGGATGATTTTGATGTTGAATAAATTTTTTTTATAAGTGTAAATTAATAGGAAAAAAAACTTGGGGAATAGTGTCAGTGTTCGCTTGAAAAGAATATTTTCTTTTCAAGAGGAAAGTCCGGGCTCCATAGAACATGATGCCGGATAACTTCCGGGAGCCGTTAACGGCTACAGATAGTGCCGCAGAAAAAAAACCGCCGCTCTATGCGGTAAGGGTGAAAAGGTGAGGTAAGAGCTCACCGCTTGAGCTGGCAACAGCCAAGGCATGGTAAACCTCATCAGGAGCAAAGTTAAGCAGCAGTATTAATTGTTCGTTACAGTACTGCGGGTAGACTGCTTGAACCTATTGGTAACAATGGGTCTAGATAGATGAACACATGAACAGAATCCGGCTTATGTAACTTTTCCCCTTTTTCAAAGCTAATGAAATTAATACAGCCCTTTAAAGACTTGCGTAGTACATTGTTGGATATCCCGCATCCTGCCCGGTATGTGGGTGGAGAATATGGTTTTCAGAAAGTACTTCTGAACCACGATGATGAGTATCTAAAAGATAATTTTTTAGTAGGAATTTGCTATCCTGATTTATATGAAATAGGGATGTCAAATCTTGCTGTTAAGATACTTTACAATCAAATAAATCTCCTTGATAATTTTATATGTGACCGTGTGTTCACTCCTGATATAGCTTTTTTCGAGGCTTTAAAAGAAAAAAATATCTCTTTATATACATTAGAAAACGGTATTCAGCTTCATGATCTTGATATTCTAAGTTTTACTATAGGATATGAATTATCTGCTAGTAATATACTTATGACCCTGGAAAGCGGCAATATCCCTATAAGAGCTGCAGATAGAACTGATGGGCATCCAGTCATATTGGCTGGGGGACCGGCGGTAACAAATCCGATACCATTTCATGATTTTATTGATGCATTCTTTATAGGTGAAAGTGAAGATGTCTTTACTCAAACCTTAAAAGACTTGTATACCATTAAAAAGCAAAGCGAAAAAACAGGCAATCAGAGAAAGGAAATAATTAAATATTTATCTGACCACGATAACTTTTATATAAAAGGGAAAAATAAAAAGACTATTAGAGCAGTGGATAATGATTTCTCTTCAAGGAAGCAGAAAAAAGATTATTTTTCTGTTCCTAGTTTGAAAACTATTCAGGATCATGGGGTTGTAGAAATCATGCGTGGTTGTCCCAACGGATGCCGTTTCTGTCATGCAGGTATTTTTTATCGTCCTTTTCGTCAGATAGATCCGGAGATAATTTTTGAACGAACCTATCAGCTCATAAGCGAAGGAGGGTATGATAATATAACATTATCTTCATTATCCTCAGGTGATTACGAGAATTTGCATGAAGTAGTAAACGGACTCAACCAAGTATTCTCTGATGCACACGTATCATTCAGTCTACCGTCACTAAGAGTTACTTCATTTACGCTTCCTCTGCTTGAGGAAGTTTCTAAAGGCAGAAAAAGTGGTTTAACGTTTGCTATAGAGACTCCATCAGAAAAAAACCAGCGTTCGATCAATAAGGCAGTTTCAAAGGATCAGATTATATCAATTCTGCAGGATGCAAAAAATAGGGGATGGCAGTCTGCAAAATTTTATTTCATGATTGGTTTGCCTTTTGAAGATCTTTCTAAAACAGCAGATGAAATAGTTTCCTATATTTCTGAAATCAAACGTACTTTAGGAATAAAAATCAATGTAAATATAGGTACTTTTATTCCTAAACCGCATTCAATCTTTCAGTGGGCTGGTCAATTGTCAGCTGAAAAAGCTCTAAGTATTTTACAGGATATTAAACAGCGATTTCACGGTACTGGTGTTAAAATTAATTATCATGATCCATATATTTCTCAGTTGGAAGGATTGATCAGCAGGGGAGACAGCAGAGTAGGAGCAATTATTGAAAGAGCTTATAAACTAGGAGCTCGCTTAGATGCTTGGAATGAATATTTTGATAAAAATATTTGGCAGCAGGCAATAGAAGAAGAGG
>JAIPFS010000046.1 GCA_021736545.1 Spirochaetia bacterium
ATTATAGATTGGAATCTTGGAAGATTTCATATATACTTTGTTCATATGTTAAAGATTACGAAAGGGAGTAAATGAGCAGATGCCGACTATTAATCAGTTGATACGTAAAGGTAGAAAAGTACAAATTAGGAAAACAGACTCTCCTGCTCTGGATTCCTGTCCGCAGAAGCGCGGCGTATGTACCCGTGTTATGACAGTTACACCGAAAAAACCTAACTCAGCATTGAGAAAGGTTGCAAGGGTCAGACTTTCCAACGGAATTGAAGCTACGGCTTATATTCCTGGTATAGGACATAACCTGCAGGAACACTCTGTTGTTCTTCTTCGAGGAGGACGAGTTAAGGACCTGCCTGGTGTACGTTACCATATTGTTCGTGGAGCAAAAGACACCTTGGGTGTAGATGACAGGAAACAGGGACGTTCTAAATACGGTACGAAGAGACCGAAGGCGTAAAGGAGATTTGTTATGGGAAGAAGAAGCGTAGCTCCTCAGCGGGAAATCCTGCCGGATCCCCGATATGGAAGTACCGTTGTAGAGAAATTTATAAGAAGGATGATGTCCGACGGCAAGAAAGCTAAGAGCACCATGATAATTTACGGGGCAATGGAAGTGCTGGCTGAAAAGACAAATGAGCCCGCCCTGGATGTTTTTATGAAGGCTCTTAATAACGTTAAACCCGTTGTTGAGGTTAAATCACGGAGAGTCGGGGGATCTACCTATCAGGTTCCTGTTGAGATCCGTGAATCCCGTAGAGAAGCTCTTGCCATGCGCTGGATAACCCAGGCATCACGTTCGCGGAACGGTAAATCCATGAGTGAGAAATTAGCCGGGGAACTGCTGGATGCCTATAATGCAACCGGCCCCGCAGTGAGAAAGAAAGAAGAGACACATAGAATGGCGGAAGCTAACAAAGCCTTCTCTCATTACCGCTGGTAAAAAAAGCTGATGGTAGAACTGAAAGAGGATATGCTGTCGAAAATATAAATAATATGGAATCATCAGCAGCACGATCACAAATCGTCGGCAATGTTCCATATTTTGTTTTTAAATGGTTGACTAAAAATAAAATAATATTTATAGTCTGCAGAGGCTGGAGTTGCGGGCAGGTATGTCTGCGCCGCCAGCATTGGTCATGAGCCAAACCCATCGTCCGACTTTGGATGATAAGGTGGTTCCAGACAACAGTCACTTCAAAGTGCTATGTCAGTCAGGATGCTGATTTTACTTGATTGACCTCTGGATCCTTCCTTATTTAGACTCTCTATGTTTCCAAATAGTGTTGGGTTTATTGTGGTCTATCGTTTATAATAAAATTTCGATATTATATGTAATTTTCCGTGAATTAGTCACAAGGAGGAACGGATGGCTAAAGCAAAATTTGAGAGGAATAAGCCGCATATTAATGTTGGTACAATCGGTCACGTTGACCATGGTAAGACCACTCTTACTGCGGCTATCACAATGCATTGTGCAAAGAAGTTTGGTGACAAGATTTTCAAGTATGATGAAATTGATAATGCGCCAGAAGAGAAAGCAAGAGGAATCACGATCAATACGCGACATGTTGAGTATCAGACAGACAAACGTCACTATGCTCACGTTGACTGTCCCGGACACGCAGACTATATCAAGAATATGATTACTGGTGCTGCGCAGATGGATGGTTCAATTATTGTTGTTGCGGCAACAGATGGTGCTATGGCTCAGACGAAAGAACATATCCTTCTTGCACGACAGGTTGGTGTGCCTGCACTGATCGTTTTTGTGAACAAAACTGACCAGGTGGATGATCCTGATTTGATCGAGCTTGTCGAAGAAGAGATGCGTGATCTTCTGAATGAATATGAATTCCCGGGAGATGAGATTCCCATTATCAAAGGTTCTGCTTTTGAAGCAATGGAAAGTCCTGATGATCCGGAAAAGATTAAATGCATCGAAGACCTGCTTGAGGCAATGGATACTTACTTTCCTGAACCGGAAAGAGCTACTGATAAGCCCTTCCTTATGCCTATTGAGGATATTTTCTCAATTCAGGGTCGTGGTACTGTAGTTACCGGTAGAATCGAACGCGGTGTTGTTCATGTCGGTGATGATGTGGAAATCGTCGGTATCAGAGATACGAAAAAGACAACCTGTACCGGGGTTGAAATGTTCAACAAACTTCTGGATGAAGGTCAGGCTGGTGATAATATCGGTGCTCTTCTCCGTGGTGTTGATAAAAAAGAAGTTGTCCGCGGACAGGTTCTTGCAAAACCCGGGACAATTACTCCTCACATGAAATTTCATGGTACGATTTACTGCTTGAACAAAGAAGAAGGCGGGCGTCACTCACCTTTCTTCAGCGGATATCGTCCTCAGTTCTATTTCAGAACTACGGATATCACAGGAACAGTTAATCTTCCCGAGGATAAACAGATGGTTATGCCCGGCGACAATACTTCCATTACTGTAGAGCTTATTCACCCGATAGCAATGGAGAAAGGTCTTCGGTTTGCTATTCGTGAAGGCGGTCGAACTGTAGCAAGTGGTCAGGTAACCGATATTATTGAATAACAATAGTAATAGGTCTCGTTCGCATTGATTGCTTCAATGCGCGAGGCTTGTTTATGGGAGGAATAATGACCAAAGAGAGAATTCGGGTAAGGCTGAGAGGCTTCGATATAGAATTGGTAGAACAGAGTTCAAGCTCAATTGTGCAGACCGTTGTCAAGGCAGGTGCAAAAGTAGCAGGACCAGTGCCTCTGCCCACTCGTATCAATAAGTTCACGGTCTTGAGATCGCCTCATGTCAACAAGAAGTCTCGTGAACAGTTTGAAATGCGGACTCACAAGAGGCTGATTGATATTCTTGAACCTACATCCAAGGTAATGGACGCTTTGATGAAATTGGAGCTTCCTGCTGGTGTTGATGTAGAAATCAAACAGTAGAAAAAATAGTTGAGGTAAAAGATGTTAGGGCTGATCGGCAAAAAAGTCGGAATGACGCAGGTGTTTGACGAGCGTGGAGTCTTGACGCCTGTTACGGTCATTAAGATAGACGGAAATATAGTTGTAGCGGAAAGAACCGTAGAGAAAAATGGATACAGTGCTTGTGTGATTGGGGCTGAAGAAGTGAAGGAAAGCCGTGTCTCTAAGCCTTATGCAGGACAGTTCAAGGCAGTTGAAGGTCCGAAAAAGTATCTTTTTGAAATGAAGGATTTTGAAAAAGAGGTGACCGTTGGAGATACTCTCGGGGTTGACCTTTTCAAAGAGATATCATTTGTAGATGTGGAAGGGACTACGAAAGGTAAAGGTTTTCAGGGAGTCATGAAAAGACATGGTTTCTCAGGCGGCTGGTCTACCCACGGTTCAAAGTTTCACAGAGGCCTTGGCGGTACAGGAATGGCTGCAACTCCTTCGAGGATTTTTAAGGGCAAGAAAATGCCCGGACGTATGGGCGGAGAAGCTGCAACCGTTCAGAACCTTCGAGTAGTCAAGGTTGATGAAGATAAGAATGTTCTTATGGTTAAGGGTGCAGTTCCAGGCCCGCGGCAAAGTGTTGTCGTAGTTAAGAAAGCTAAAAAGAAGTAGAGGCGAACCATGAAAGCGAAAGTCTTTTCGATACAAGGCGAAGAGATCAAAAATATTGAGCTCAGCAGCGATGTCTTTGAAAGAGAAGTCAGCGAAGGAGCTATTTACTACTCTGTTAATAATGAGCTGGCAAACCGCAGAGTCGGTACTGCAAGCGTTAAAACCAGAGGCAAGGTAAATTACAGTAATGCTAAGCCTTGGAGACAGAAAGGAACGGGTCACGCACGTTCCGGCGATAAAAAGTCTCCTGTTTGGGTTGGCGGTGGAACTATTTTTGGTCCGGAGCCGCGGGATTATAGTTATAAAGTTCCTAAGAAGGTGAAACGGCTTGCGATAAAGTCTCTTCTTTCACAGAAAGTTCAGGAAAGTAAACTTAAGGTTGTAGAAAACTTTACGGTAGAATCAGGGAAAACCAAAGATTTGGTGACAATCCTTAAAAACCTAGTAAATGAAGAAAGAACAGTGATTGTACTGAAAGAAGATGACGCGATGATTCGAAGAGCCGGTAGAAATATTCCTTGGGTTAATTTTTTGAGTTATGACAAGTTGTCAGCCAGAGAGCTGCTGTATAGTAAGAATGTGCTGGTGCTTGAGGAAGCAGCTGGAAATTTAAACAATTTCTATGCTAATAAATAAGGGGTCGCATCGTGAGAGCAGATCAAGTTATTAAAGAACCGGTGCTGACAGAAAAAACGAATATTATGCGGGAGACTGATACGAAAAAGTATGTGTTCAGGGTAGATCCCAGAGCAAGCAAACTTGAAGTTGTTCAGGCTGTCAAAGAGTTGTTTTCTGTTAAGCCAATTAAGTGTAATATTGTAAATGTCAAGGGGAAGCCTAAATTTACACGTACACGATCTGGATATCGAGCGGGCATGAAAAGTCCCTGGAAAAAAGCTATCGTCACTTTAGAAAAAGGCGATGCTATCGATGTTATTGATGGTGTATAAGGATAAGGGGCGTAAACATGGCAATTAAGACGTATAAACCAAGAACCCCGAGTCTTCGATATAAGACGACACTGTCTTTTGATGAAATTACCACGAACAAAAGTGAGAAATCACTTACAAAAGGCGGCGGTGACAGGGCCGGTCGTGGAGCAAAAGGGCGTATTAGTGTTAGAAGACGAGGCGGCGGTCATAAACGGAAATACAGAGTTATTGATTTCAAGCGGAACAAGCAGAACATTGCCGGTACCGTCAAGACTGTAGAGTACGATCCTAACCGGTCGGCAAATATTGCTTTGATTGCATATGCTGACGGAGAGAAGAGATATATACTTTGTCCGAAAGGTCTGCGGGCAGGACATAAAGTTATGAGCGGACCGAATGCAGCGATAGAGGTTGGTAATACTCTTCCTCTCAAGAAGCTTCCCTTAGGTATGGTTGTGCATAATGTTGAACTTCAGCTGGGCAGAGGCGGGCAGCTTGTTAGGGCTGCTGGTGCCGGAGCGGTAATCGTTGCTAAAGAGGGTGATTTTGTAACTGTAAAACTTCCTTCAGGTGAAATGAGAATGATTTTCGGTGAGTGTCATGCGACTGTTGGTGAAATTGGAAATGAAGATCATATGAATGTTTCACTTGGCAAAGCCGGCCGATCACGATGGCTTGGAAGGAGACCTAAGGTAAGAGGTGTTGTGATGAACCCGGTAGACCATCCGCACGGTGGTGGTGAAGGTCGTACCTCCGGAGGACGTCATCCGGTATCTCCCAGTGGTATACCCACTAAGGGTTACAAAACCAGGAAAAAGAAGAAAACTTCAAGTAAGTTTATCGTGAAGAGAAGGTAGGAGTTAAACGTGGCTAGGTCAATTAAGAAAGGTCCTTTTATAGAAAAGAAATTATATAAAAGGGTACTAGAGTCAAACAAGACGGGAAGCAAGCAGATGGTGAAAACCTATTCCCGTTGTTCAACGATAATACCTGAGATGGTTGGCTTTACCATATCTGTTTACAATGGGAAAACTTGGGTTCCTGTATATGTAACGGAGAATTTGGTAGGTCATAAGTTAGGTGAATTTGCACCGACGCGAATGTTCCGTGGACATGCCGGATCCGACGGCAAAGCTAAAAAGAGATAGGTGTCAAAATGGAAGCAAAAAAAGGATATAAAGCCAAAGCTAAGTATCTCATGGTGTCACCTAGAAAGGTTAGACCTGTGGCAAATATTGTCCGTGGAAAATCTTATGTTGACACAATCGCTTTATTGGAAGCAATGCCCAATAAGGGTGCGAGGCTGATAAAAAAAGTTGTACAGTCTGCAGCTGCAAATGCACTTGCTCAAAATAAGCAGTTGGATGAAGAGATGCTGTTTCTGAAAGAGATTATGATTGATGAGGGAACAAGGATGAAGAGAGTTTGGGCCCGTTCTCATGGTCGTCGTGATATTCTTTTGAAGCGTATGAGTCATATCTCGGTCGTGCTTGATGAAAATAAGAGAATGGGGGACTAGATGGGTCAGAAAGTTAATCCAAACGGGCTCCGTTTAGGAGTGAACAAAACGTGGAAATCAAAATGGTATGTAGACCCCAAGGAATATGCTGATACACTGCATGAGGATCTTAAATTACGCAAAGTGCTTGAATCTTGTCCTGAAACAAAGGGTGCTGATATTGCGGATATTGAAATAATCAGAAAGCCTCAGCGTATTACCATTATTATCAAAACATCCAGACCCGGAATTATTATCGGTCCCAAGGGTTCGAATGTTGAAAAATTGGGCGGCCGACTGCAGAAACTAGCTAATAAAAAAATACAAATCAAGATCAAAGAAGTAAAGCGACCGGATGCGGATGCACAGTTGATTGCTGGAAATGTTGCACGGCAGCTCAAATCAAGGGGTTCTTTTCGGAGAAGTCTGAAAATGGCTGTAAGCAATGCCATGAAAGCTGGTGTGCAGGGCGTTAAGATAAAAGTATCAGGACGTCTTGGCGGAGCAGAAATGTCCCGTATCGAGTGGCATAAAGCTGGGCGAGTACCACTTCATACTCTGCGGTCCGATATTGATTACGGGTTTGCAGAAGCCAATACTACCTTTGGTACTATTGGTGTAAAGGTCTGGATTTTTAAAGGTGAGGTCTTGAAAAAGGCCAAAAACGAAGATGCCGGTCTGCTGGTGAAAAAATCAAAAGAGCGGAATTAGTCAAGGAGTAATTGGTTATGCTCAGTCCGAAAAGAGTTAAATACAGGAAGCGACAACGAGGTAAGATGGACGGAGTTGCGCACAGAGGTAATTCCCTTGCCTTCGGTGACTTTGGGCTTGTTGCCTTGGAACCCCGCTGGATAACCAGTCGCCAAATAGAAGCGGCCCGTATTGCAATGACCCGCCATATTAAGCGAGGCGGAAAAGTTTGGATAAGAATTTTTCCGGATATGCCGTATACAAAGAAACCTGCTGAAACTAGACAGGGAAAAGGTAAAGGTAATCCGGAAGGCTGGGTTGCTGTGGTTAAAAAGGGTACGGTGATGTTTGAAATGGGTGGTGTCAAAGAAGAGTTAGCCCAGGAAGCATTGAAGCTTGCCGGTAGTAAATTACCGATCAAGACAAAGTTTGTAGTTAGAAGAGACTTGGAGTAAAAGATATGAAGAACTCTTTTAATGATCTTACATTTACGGAAATTGTCAACAAGAGAAATGAGTTACGAAAAGAGTACATGGATCTTCGCATCAATAAAGTGATGGGGCATCTAGAGAATCCCGTTGCCATACGTAATGTAAGAAAGCAGCTTGCAAGGTTAAATACTATAGTCCACGAATATGCCTTGGGCATTCGGGAAAATAATTAATAAGTGAGGCCTGCGAGACATGAAAACGAGTAAAAAAGAATATACAGGACAGGTTGTAAGCGACAAAATGGATAAGACTGCGGTTATCGTAATCTCTACAAAACGCTTGGATCCTCTGTATAAGAAGTATGTAACCAGGACGAAAAAGGTCAAGATTCATGATGAGCAGAATACGGCTCATATAGGTGATACTGTACGTGTTATTGAATGTAGACCTATCAGCAAAGATAAATGCTGGCGTCTTGCCGAAATAGTTGAACGCGCAAAATAGACAAGTAAAGGAGTTGGGTTATGATTCAGATGCAGACGTACTTGAACGTAGCTGACAACAGTGGTGCAAAACGCGTACAGTGTGTGAAAGTTCTCGGTGGCAGTAAAAGAAAAACTGCTGGTGTTGGAGATGTGATTGTCGTCGCTGTAAAGGATGCTTTGCCCAATGGTCAGATTAAACGGGGTGCTGTTGTCAAGGCTGTCATTGTTCGAACGAACAAGGAATTTCGGCGTCCCGATGGAACCTACATCAGATTTGATGATAACGCTTGCGTTATTATTGATGTGAATGGGAATCCACGCGGTAAACGAATCTTCGGACCTGTCGCTCGGGAACTACGGGAGGTCAATCAAATGAAGATTGTTTCTCTTGCGCCTGAAGTGTTGTAGGAGCGTTGAATATGGGAAAAACAAAGCTTAAGAAAAACGATAGCGTTGTGATCCTGGCTGGTAAAGATAAAGGCAAGACTGGTAAAGTCCTGCGAATTGATCAGAAAAAAGATCAAGTCTTTGTACAGGGTTTAAATATGGTAAAAAAAGCTGTTCGAAAAAAGAGTCAGCAGGATAGGGGCGGCATCATAGAGGTAGAAGCACCGCTCCATTTGTCCAATGTTGCAGCGGCAGCAAAAGACGGCTCGCCATCTCGAATCGGTTACGAGATTAAAGATGGAAAGAAAAAGCGAATAGCTAAAAAGAGTGGGGAAGTGCTCTGATGGAAAATTATATACCAAGATTAAAGAAGCTTTATGATGAAAAGATTTCAGGAGAATTGAAAGATGAACTCAAACTGGAATCTGTTATGCAGATACCTCAATTAGAAAAAGTTTCTGTCAGTGTCGGTGTAGGTGAAGCCGTAACTAATAAAAAATTACTGGATTCTGCAGTCAAGGAATTGGAAATGATTACCGGGCAGCATGCAGTAAAGACAAAAGCCAAGAAATCAATTGCGAATTTCAAAATTCGTAAGGGAATGGAAATTGGTGCACGGGTAACCTTAAGAGGTTCTTATATGTGGGAGTTCATGGATAGACTGTTGAACATTGCTCTTCCGCGTGTAAAGGATTTTAAAGGAGTGAGCCCGAATTCATTTGATGGTCAGGGTAATTATTCCATGGGAGTTAATGAGCAGATCATTTTCCCTGAAATCGATTATGACCAAATTGAAAGGGTAAGTGGTTTGAATATTGCAATTGTAACCACTGCAGAGACAGATGAGAAAGCATTTCTGCTTCTTCAGAAGCTTGGAATGCCTTTTAGTAAATAAGTTGGGAGATGACCAATGGCAAAGAAGTCGATGATTATTAAGGCCCAGAGAGAGCCGAAATATAGTTCGC
>JAIPFS010000047.1 GCA_021736545.1 Spirochaetia bacterium
AATTATGTCACCGTCCTGTCCTTCCATTGAAATCCCCTGCGGGTAATTATTTGATACGTACTTGTGCCTATCATAATAACCGGTAAGGAGAGGGTCATCAAGAAATATAGGGAGAGAAGCTTGGGATAACTGAAAAAGATAAGAACTCTGAGCCAGGAAAAATAGAGCAGCAGAGTTCCTGAAAGAAGCAGAACGCTGCAGGTCCCATGGAAAAAAAGCTGATATAAAAAAATGAATGGCGGAAAAAGAATAAAAAGAAAGAAAAGCGGAGCAAGCAGTACAGGTAAATAGAGGGCGTTATCAAAAAAATCCATGATATTTCGAGAAATACCTGCATATGCCTCCCTTGAATTGCTGTACATCCTGCAGGAGACAATCCCGGTGAGTTTTATGAAGCTTTGTGTATAGCCTCGGGATATAAGGAGACGAGCAATATGGATGTCATCAGTAATTGTCTGCTTCACCGCTTCATAACCCCCGATGTCCCAGTAAACGGAACTCTTCATACAGATATACTGGCCGATTGCCAGCCCGAATAGTGAGTTCCCGGAACGCCGCTGTCTCCAGAGGGGGAGAATGAAGCTTATGTTGAAATGCATAAGGGAGACGATGATTTGGGTTAATCGGTTCGGCAAGCGCTGTTCAGGATACCCGGATATCATATCGGTCTGATTAAATTTCAGGTTGGCAAGCCCCGCGGCTATGCTGTCCCGGCCGTGTTCGGTATCTGCATCAGTAAACAGGTATACATCTCCCCGAGCTTTCTTTGCCAGACAGTGGAGGGCATAATGTTTTCCATTCCATCCCCGCGGAAGTGTGTTTCCCTTCATCGCGAAAACGTTATGGTATGTATCTGCATACCTGCTGATAATATCCCATGTTCCGTCCGTGGAAGCATCATCATAGATAAGAATTTCATAGTGAGTGAAGCTTTGCTGCAGCAGGGAATCAAGGCAGGCCCTGATAGTCTTTTCTTCATTTCTAGCCGGGATCAATACCGAAACGAAGTTCCTGGATTCCTCGGATTTATCAGATTCATGCAGTATTTTTTCCACAAAGCTGCTGTCTGCAGTATTCTTTTTGATCGTGCGGATATTTAGGGAGGTGAATATAAAACCTATTGCTCCAATAGCAAGAAATATGCAAAAATATATAAAAATTACCATTTGCAGTCAGGCTATACCAGAAAATGCGTATGGTCAATAAAGCTTATGAACATCAGATTTGGATTAGTGCATATACAGCACATAATTGCTCCAGCTGCTTTAGGAATAGGCTTGGGCATAGGTCTCTTACTCTTGACTTCTCCTCTTCCGGCCGGCGGGCTTGTCTTCCAGCAGGAGTTTACGGGGATGAAAGCTCCGGAAGCTATTTTTCACTCACCCTTTACTGAGGAAATAGTCTCAAAAGTGAAGGATATTGAATTTGCTTTGGGGGAGGAGTTTCTTTTTACTGTAAATTTGGCCGACAGCCCATATTCCCCCCCAGGGAAAGGTCGGATGACAGATATCCTGAATGATTTTTTAAGGATTGGGCAGATGGAGGGACTTGAATATACCTCTGCAGCAAGAAATGAAAGGGTCACCCTTATTAATTCTTCTTACCGAATTGCTTCAAAAGATAATGATGAGCCATTGGAGGATCTTCAAGTTGATGCATACTCCGGGCCGATACGGGTTGAATCTAAGCTGAATATGGCAGATTTTGGAGATATTTACTGGGATATAACCTATCGAATGGAAGACAATTTTATTAATATATCCTTGGTGAATACGACAAAGCTGGTTTTTGCTGCTCTTTGGAAGGTTGCTGAGCCTGGAGAATTTACACTTGATTTAATTGTAAAAGTTGAGGAAAAATCGGCTGAAGCTTTTTTTGCAGGGCTGCTTGATTCAGATTCTTTAGGCTTTCTCAATTTTATCGGGCTCGGGAATTATATGGAGAGGACATTTCATAATCGCCTCTATGCCATTGGAAAATTTTATGCAAATAAATAGAGAAAAATAGAGAACAGATAGAGATTTGATCTTGTGAATCAGCAGATTATTGAACAAAATAGCTATGGAACTAGAGAAGAAATGTGTGTTCTAGTCAGGATTCAGTCTCTTCAAGGGCTTCAGTCAGGTAGCTTCGGGCATACGTATTTTCAGGATAGAGCTTTAATGCTTTTTTCAGCCACAGAATCCCCTTTTTAAAGTCCTCCTGCTTAACTAAAGCAATACCGATACTGGAATAAATCGTAAATAGGTCCGCCGGATCAGCATACATGCCGGAATTGCTTTTCTGTTTGTATCGTTCAAGGGCTTCTAGAAATGTCCGGTAAGCTTTTTCAGCATCCCCTCCGTACATGTTGGGAGCATAGAGATAGGTGTTCCCAATGAGAAGGAGAACTGAAAGGTGCTTTGCGTCAAGCTCAGCAGCCGTTTCAGAAGCCGACTGGGTCTCCATTCCGTAGGAAAAAAGGTAGCGCAGCGGGGATAAGATGAAAATTGAACCTGCTGCCTCTGAGAGAAGAGCATAGGTTTGCGCATGTTCCTGAAATTCCAGGGATTTTTCAGCCGCCGCAATACCTCGTTTTAAGCTCCGTTTAGCCCGGGCTGCATCAAAATTAGGATCATCCTTTATACCAAAGTGTTTGCCGAAGAGGATATGCATTTTTGCGGTGAGGAAATGATAGGAGCATTCGTCGTTTACCCGATTTTCGATTGCCTTAAGTACGGTTTCGTAGCTATCTTCTATATACCGGATTTCCTTGTCGTTATAGAGGGATTTGTAGAAAATTTCCATTTCCGGTATGATTTTCTCAATTCCAGCGGTGAAGGAATCCGTTTCAGCGTGTACATGCATTACAGAAAGCATAAAAACCATGAGTAGTATAAATGGTACTGCAGGCAGAAGCCTGCTTCTTATGGATCTAACGCATCTGTTCTTCATCATTTTACTTGTACCCGGAATTCTGCAATATACTATATTATGATGATATTGAAGTGATTGCAATGCATGGATAGGAAAAAAACAGCTGGAGGGCAAACAGCTCTGCTGAAAAAAGCTGAAAAAAGCTGAAAAAAAGCTGACTGTAAGCTGACTGTAAGCTGAAAAAAGACAGGAAGGACGCAGCTGCGCTGATATTAAACAGGAAATGTTTGCGTAAGCAGTTCAAATGGAGCGTATTGTGAATATAACACAGACTTTGCTGGATGCAGGATTTGACGCTTTTCTCATAGGAAATTCAGCACTGGATACGTATTACGGTCTGCATGGAACAGGCATTGAGGAAATTGCAACGAATGCAGATCTTATCTCCTTATCCAGGCTGTTTGAAGAGATCGAGTTCCCAGCATCAGAGACTGCGGATGCGGTTATCATAACTGAGGATACTTGGCATCTGATTCGGACTATTTCTGATGATATGAATCGTGAACATGAGCTCTACGGTTTTTTACCACATAGCAGTTTCTGGTACGACTGTTCAGGAAATTTTTTCAGGGACCCTGGGAATATATACTGGGATTTGAGAAACCCTGGAAACTTGAGTTTACCGAATGAAGGGGAAATAGCGAAAAAACGAGCCTATATAATTGCTGATGCCGCAGTTCTCCTTTCACGATATGAGTTTACCATGACAGAACAAGACGTTGATCTTTTACATAAGGCTCATGACCATCCGGGTGACCATCCGGGGCTGCACCTGTCCTCCTTTGAGCAGCAATTACTGCTGAGAAAAATCGGCCTTTCGAAGCAGCCTTGGAAAGGGATGGATCTGCTGATGGAATCGGGCTTTATCGATGAACACTGGCCGCTGCTGGCTAAGATGCGAGGGGTCGAGCAGAATAAAGAGTACCACCCGGAGGGAGACGTTTGGGATCATACTCTGGAAACCCTCCGTTATATCAAAAAACCTGATTTTCAAATTTTTACAGCTCTGCTGCTTCATGATACGGGCAAACCGTTTTCCAGAAGTGAAGGAAACCGCCGTTTCAACCGACATGCTCAAATTGGAGCAGCTAAAGCGCGCCGATTTCTCAAGGAACTGGGATTTTCAGACCGCTTTGTTGAGGAGACGGGGTTCCTGATAAAAGAGCATATGCTCCCTGCCCATATTTCCACTCTGGCGGCATACCGGACAGAAAAAATAATGGATTCTCCTCTATTTCCCCTCCTGCTGGAGGTATACCGATGTGATATCTCTTCTTCCTTCAGAGGACCGGAGGGATACTACCAGGCGTGCAAGACATATAAAAGATATAAGAAATACAGAAAAAGTCCCTATCGCAATACTGATGGTTCGCTCATTTGGGCTTTTGAAAATCGCTGATTCGCTGTACACTGAGGTGTGAACTGAGGTGTGAACTGAGGTAAAAAAAAACGTATTAAAACGTAAACTGAAAAAGTGAACTGAAAAGCCAACTGAATTTGAACTTCAGGCCTCAATAAAGAGGTGTTTACTTCTTATAGGAGAATGACTGAAATTATGGGAAGCTATCACATCCGCGGAGGTAAGCCGCTTTCAGGAACGGTTAAAGCCAGCGGCAATAAAAATGCCGCACTCCCCTGCCTAGCTGCCGCCATGCTGACAGATGAGAAGCTTGTTTTGAGAAATATTCCTGACATTGAAGACGTCCAGGTTATGATAAGCATCATGAAAACCTTAGGGATGTCTGTTGAGCCCCTCCCCGGAGAACGGAGTTCCTACACAATTAAGAGGGATGATCTTCGAGGTGATATTCCCAGAGAACTCGCCGATGCAATCAGGGCTTCAATCCTTTTTGCCGGACCCCTGCTTGCTCTGCAGGGTTCCATCGTGCTGCCTCCTCCCGGAGGGGATGTGATCGGACACAGACGGCTGGATACACATTTTCTGGTCTTCTCCTCCTTCGGCGGGAAGGCTGAACTTCAGGACAACGGTGATATTTATGTACGACTGGATTCGTTTCCCAGTGGTGATACTACGGTTTTTCTCGATGAGGCATCGGTTACCGCAACGGAAAATGCAATTATGCTGGCAGTAATGGCAAAAAAGGGAACGGAAACCCTTATTCGACACGCCGCCGGGGAACCTCATGTTCAGAATCTGTGTACGTTTCTCCAAAAAATGGGAGCGGAAATCATCGGGATCGGCTCAAACCTGCTGAGAATTAAGGGAGGCCTGACACTTCATGGATGCGACTATACCATCGGCTCAGATTATATGGAAATTGGTTCATTTATCGGCCTTGCAGCGGCTGTAAAAGGTGAGATAACTATTCAGGGAGTTGAACGTGAGCATATGCCCATGATAGAGATGGGCTTTGCTCGTCTGGGAATCACCTGGGAGTACAGCGGGAATGCCCTTTGCGTGCCCGAGGAACAGCACCGAAAGATAGTTCCTGAAGTGGGAGGAGCAATCCCTCATATAGATGACGGCCCCTGGCCAGCCTTCCCCTCCGATCTTATGAGCATCCTGGCAGTGACTGCAACACAAAATGAGGGAACAATTCTGATTCACGAAAAGATGTTCGAATCAAGAATGTTTTTCATAGACATTCTCATCAGAATGGGAGCCGGGATTGTTCTCTGTGATCCCCACCGGGCGGTAATTACCGGTCCCAGCAGACTGCATGGGCAGCAGGTTGATTCTCCGGATGTCCGAGCAGGAATGGCCTTGGTAATAGCTTCGTTATGCGCTTCGGGAAGGAGCACGATACGTAATATTTATCAGATAGAACGAGGCTACGAGGGACTCTGCAGGAAATTGGTATCTCTGGGAGCAGATGTGACACGGGAAGATGATCCGGTTTCAGGGAGCAGACGGGAAGATGGAAATTAAGTGAACCGTTTGTGATTATTTTTCCGCTTTTCTTCCGCTTTTTCCGTGGAAAAAAGCAAAGAAGTCACGGAGAAAAAATACACTGAAAAAACGGTTGATTCATAAAAAAATATACGGCAAAAGGGATTGACAAAAAAGTTATTAACAAGTTATCCACAAGTTGTTGTGCAGACCGCGATATACAAGAATTCTGCAAGCTCTTATCTATTTCGAAGCGTTTCATGGACATGTAAGATTGTTTATGAAATATTTACATATATAACAATGAATTAATATTTTTTACTTAACAGGTGTAGAAATTTTTCCAAAAAAATCAGTATTCGTAAATAGAAAATAAATCCTTATAATAATAAGAATAATTTATCCACAAGTTATCCACAAGCTGTTCACGCATTGAAACGGCGTTATTTATTTATGAGAAATTGGTAAAGTTGGTACGGTTTTTGTAATAAATATTCGTCATAATTATAAATGCTTATAAGCATGACAGATAAAAACATTTACTGCCAAATAAGAGATTAAAAAAAAACAACACGTGAGGCAGAATTCGATTAACTGCAGGAATACTCTTTTTAAGCGGGTAAGGAAAAGATAGAATACTGAAGAAAACCGAAAATACAGCTGTTTCCTGTTCGTCTGAATGTGAAACTGTTTAATTACAATATTTTCGCTTGCAAGATAGATGGAAATCCTAGTACAATAGGTGCTGTTATGAAAAGAAAAATATTAGGTATATCTATTTTGAGTCTTATAATTATTATGGCAGCGGCTTCTCTCCCGGCTCAGGACGCGGTGAATGAAGTTGAGCTGAGTCCAATAGAAAAAGCTTATCAGGAGCTGAATATTGCCGGGGCTGAAGGTCTGGGGCAGTTCGGCTATGATTTGCTGGAAGAGTGGCAGCCCACGGCAAAGGGTCCGGTAAATGATACCTATGTTGTCGGCCCGGGTGATGTGCTGCGTGTATATATTTGGGGCGAACCAGTGGATTTTGGTTCCATACAAGGCACTTACGAAGTTCCTGTAGAAAATGACGGAAAGATTTTTCTTCAGCCTGCCGGAAGACTATCCGTATGGGATCTCACCCTGGAACAAATTGTTCAGCAGATAACGGAAAAGCTTGAAAAAAAATATCGTAATTTTACTGTTGATGTTTCACCGGCGGAAATACGAGATATCTCAATTTTTGTCAGCGGCTATGTGCAGAAGCCCGGGGTGGTAACTGCTTCCAGCATCTGGAGTATTCTTGATGTTATCGGTGCAGTAGGCGGAGTAACGAAAAAAGGTTCTCTGAGAAATATTATTATTTACCGCGGTGATGATGAAATCAATGTAGATCTATATGATCTCTTTATAAACGGCAGGAACAGCCTGCCGCAGATTCGTGAAGGGGATGTGGTTAAAGTTCCCCCCGTAGGAAAAGTTGCCGCGGCAGGCGGCAGAGTTGTCCAGCCGGGGATATATGAGTTTAAGCAGGGAGAATCTCTGGATGATCTTCTTGAATTCAGCGGCGGAGTTCAGTTTTCCGGTGCAGAAGAGAAGGGAACGCTGATACGGGAATCCGGAAATGGCTATGTTGTCAGTGAGGGAAGTTCTCTGGACAGCAGATTTCGAAGCAGAGAGTTGGCGGATGGTGATCTTGTCTTAATAGCTTCCAGCGGGAAAGCAGGGGCAGAGTATATCTCCGTAAGCGGTCGAGTTCTCTATCCCGGTGTCTACTCCGTAAAAGCTACTCCCTTGCTTTCAGAGCTGCTGAGAAAAGCGGGGATTCGTCCGGATACGGATATGCAGTTCGCCACCTTGGTAAAAGGCTATCCTGAAGGAACAGAGGACTCTTACATTGTCTTCAGTCCTGCAGATGTGCTGAATGAAGACAATAATATTGATTATGAATTATCCCCTCTGGATGCAGTTGAGCTCTATGAGAAGGAATCGGAATACGCAGCGGCGCCCATTCAGGTTTTCGGAGATATCTCCGGGGGTATTACGGCATACCAGGAAGGAATTAGTCTGCTGGATGTTCTGAACAACAAAAATATTTTGAATCCCGAAAAGTTTCATGCCAGAATCATCCGTAACGGCTCGGTTATCGGGCAGGTCCAGCTGAAGGATCTGTTCATTGTCGGTGATATGAAAAAGAACATGACCCTGGAACCGGGTGATAAAGTGGTGATCATGGAGAATGATGATTCCGTGGCAGATCTGAACAGCGTAAAAATTCTTGGAAATGTAAAGGCGCCAGGAGTGTTTACCATTAAGGAAGGGCAGACCCTTTCCGAGCTTCTGAAAAAAGCTGGCGGTTTCAGCGAAAATGCCTTCCCCGAGGGGCTTGTGGTTGTTCGTGACTCAATCCGGGAAGAGCAGATGCGGCAGCTGAGACACAATATTACGGTGATACAGCAGCAGATTGCTGATTTAAGTACCGCCATAGCTGCTGAAGCCCTTGATGTGGATGTGAAAATTGCTCTGCAGGGGCAGATTTCACGACAGAAGTCCATGCTCCAAATGGCGGAAGATAATATAGAAGAAGCAGCGGGAAGAATAGTTCTCGGCCTCAGTCGTGTGGATACGCCGGAAGATATTGCCGGAACTGCCGATGATATTGTAATGAAACCCGGGGACCATATCTACGTTCCCGATGTTCCCAGCCATATAACGGTTATGGGGGATTTGAACTCAATTATTGCAGTTCCCTACGACCCTTCAAAAAAGGTGATCGAATATCTTGAAGATGTGGGCGGCATCACAGTGAAGGACTACGCTCTTGCTATCAGGAAGAGCAACGGTAAGATGATTAACGGTATTTCATACTGGATGGGAGGAAACTCCCTGGTGAATAAGACCTTGGATCCCGGGGATGTGCTGATGGCGGTTAAATCCATTGAACTTCCTGATAATGTGATGTTCAAGAACAATTTTACCTATATCCTTGATTCGGTTTCCAAGCTGACTTCAACGGTGTATACAACTATTGAAATTGTGAATGCTTTCAGCGGAAA
>JAIPFS010000048.1 GCA_021736545.1 Spirochaetia bacterium
TGCATTCCGAGACCGAAAACAACATTATCAATTCCCTGTGCATTCAGCACATTACTGTCTCCACCGCCTTTTGAGGTAAGCAGTTGAGGCGCAAGACCAAGCTTTTCAGCAGCCTCCTTGAAACGGGATACGATGGAATTGTCTTCCCCAATTTGATAGCCCTCATAGAGTGGTTCCCACAGCACTTCAGCGACAGCACCATAATGATCAGCCCCTTCAGTGCACATTTTTTCGATTGAATTTGCAGTCTCTGCGAAATGTGAATCAGAGAAACTCCTGATCTCGCCTGTAAAAGAAGTGAAATCTGGAACAAGGTTAGTCTGCGTGCCGCCTGAAATCATACCAATATTCGCCGTACTGAACTCGTCAATTGTTCCCTGAGGCAGTCTGGTGATGATACCAGAGGCAGCAATAACTGCATTGATCCCTGCATCAGGCTCCAGGGCCGCATGGGCTGATTTCCCGGTCACACGGCATGTGTATCTGGCTTTTTTAGGAGCTCGTAGGATGATGGAACCAGGTGGTGTTTCACCATCAAGATTATATCCTCGAGTTGAACGAAGCGTATCGAGGGAAATCGATGAAATCCCTCGGCATCCAAGCTCCTCCTGGACTGTAAACAATAGTTCTATCCCGGAATGCAGCTGGGGGTTTTCTGCTGCAATTCTAGCCATCTCGAGAGCTGCAGCGACACCGGCTCGATCATCTCCTCCCAGAACTGAGGATCCGTCGCTTTTCAGCATCCCTCCTTTCCGAATTACGGCTATCGGCCTCTCATGAGGTATCGGCACCGTATCCATATGAGCAGAGAGCAGCGTCCAGTCTCCCTCCTTCAATCCCGGAATACGAACAAGCATGCAAGGTGTATTTCCCGGCTGGGGTATTGTTTCCTCCGGGAAAAAGTCACACTCCAATCCATAAGCTTCAAGCCTGCGGCAGATAAACCGCGCTGTATCCTGTTCTTTACCAGAAGGGCCGTTTATCCGACAGAGTTCGAGAAGCAGATGCAGCAGAACATCTCTATCAATTTTATCATTATGTTCCTGATCAGAACTCATGAACATTCCGACCGTAAAGAATAACAGCAGCATCAAGTGCCGCGCGAATCGCTATTTTTTCACCTGTAAAGAAAAGTTTTTCCTTCTCCTCCAAGGTCGGCTGCTGCTCAAGCCAGATATTGGAGTCAGTCGATACTACTGCACCGGTTTTAACTCCGCGCCTGCTTCCGACAATAAACAGAACCGCTGCTTCCTGTTCCGCAGCCTTGACTCCGCATTCAGTCAGAAGCTTGTTAAGCTGCTGATCCTGCACATAGTAGGCATCACGTGTAAACCCGATACCTGTCTGATAATCCGTTTTCTGCTGTTTCAGTGCCTCAACAAGCGCATTTGTAACATCCAAGTCTGCTGCAGCCGGAAATGGAGCGGGAAGATAGGCCATTGAAGTGCCCTCGCCTCTATAAGAGGCCTGCAGAACTACCGGTGTTCCAATAGGGGTATCCTTCTGTCTGCCGCCCGCCGAACCGACCCGAATAAACACCTTTGCCCCAAGCTTAATGAGCTCTTCAAATGCTATTGAGGCTGCCGGTCCTCCGATGCCGGATGAACAAACAGTAATCGGTACATCCTTATACGTACCGGTATATACTACATACTCCCGATTCTTCGCCAGAAAATCAGCCTGATCCATCTGATCCACGATTCTCTTTACACGCCCCGGGTCACCGGGAATGATAACATATGGAGCAATATCTCCTTCGCGACACCTGATATGTTTCAACACTTCCGCTTTTTTACTCATATACCTATCCTTTACTGTCCTTTCCCAATGTAACTGTCCTTTCTAAATTTACCTATCCTTTCTCAACAATAATCTTCTCAGGAGGAATCACAAGATACATTGATCCTGAAGTCTCCATCGGTTTTCCAGGAATAACTGCACGTATACGCGTATCCCCGGCAAGTAATGCATATGCACTCGTGTTGCCCTGATAATTAATATAATCTATCTCAACCTCGAGGCAATTCTCTGTTTTTTCCCGGCTGAGAATGACATCCTCAGGCCTGAAGAACACATCCACTTCTTCTCCTGCAGCGGAAGACTGAACTGATTCGGAAACCGCACGTGTACTGGTAAACCTGCTCCCGTTTATATCCATTACTGTCCTTCCTTTCTGCAGCTCCGCCAGTTTTCCACTCAAATGGTTATCAAACCCCACAAAACGGGCCACAAAGGGCGTTGCTGGACGCTCATAGATATCTTCAGGAGTACCAGTCTGCTCAATATTACCTTCATTCATCACTACTATTCGAGATGAGAGACTCAAAGCCTCAATCTGATCATGGGTAACATAAATCATTGTTATACCCAGCTGATGCTGCAGTCTGCTCAATTCAGCCCGCATCTCATCACGCAGTTTAGCATCGAGGTTTGAAAGCGGCTCATCAAGAAGGAGCAGATCCGGTTCAATGACAATCGAACGGGCCAGCGCCACTCGCTGCCGCTGCCCCCCTGACAACTGGCTTGGAAGTCGTTTTTCATATCCGGTAAGCGATACGAGTTTGAGCACATCCGTAACCTTTTTCGGAATGACTTGCTTATCCGCCTTTCTGCGTCGAAGGCCGTAAGCAATATTGTCAAATACCGTTAAATGAGGAAACAAGGCATAATTCTGAAAAACAAGACCAATGTTCCTTTTATTTGGGGGGAGAGGGGTATTGTCTTTTCCGCCAATAAGCACTTTCCCCTGTTCAGCCATGATAAATCCGGCAATTGTCCGAAGAGTAGTTGTCTTGCCGCATCCTGAAGGTCCCAGCAGCGAAACAAGCTCGCCTTTCTCCACCGTCAAATGAAAATCCTTGAGAACCGGGTGTCCCTTGACATACCCCGCATCGATATTTGTCAGTTCTATGAATGCCATATTCCCATTTTCCTTATTAAACGTATTTAGAAATTCCAAGCATCTTTTCTGCAGCCTGTACGATAATCACCGTAATAACAATAATAATACTCGAAAGAGCAGAAATTGTCGGATCAAAATAATATTCCATATAAATCAGCATTTGAATTGGCAGTGTCGCTACCCCCGGCCCGGTGAGAAAGAGTGAGATAGGCACATTATTAAATGACGTGATAAACGCCAAAATAAAAGCGGCAGCAATTCCAGAACGAATATTGGGAAAGACCACCGCAAAAAAGGCATGCAGCGGGGAAGATCCGAGACTTACAGCCGCCTCCTCAATCCCTTCATCGAAATTCCTCAAACTTGCGGAAACGACTCGTACGGTATAGGGGAACAAAATTGCCGTGTGCCCAAGATAGAGGCCGACCATCACAGGCACCTGCGTCACATAGATAAAGAAGCGAAGAAGGGCAAACCCGACTACCAGCCCGGGGACTATTGCAGGAGATGAAAACATGATCTCCATGGCATTCTTGCCTGGATATCGCCAGCGAACATTTGCATAGGCGGCCGGAACACCAAGCAGCAGGGCAGTAAAAGTTGCAAGCAGTCCAGTTTTCAGACTCACCCAGAATGTTTTTCTGAACATCTCAATATTGAGCACCTTTTCATACCATTGAGTTGAAAATCCCTTAGGCGGAAATCTCATGACAGCCTCACTGCCGAAGGAGGACACAATGATAACTACAAAGGGGCCGAGAAGAAAGATGAACATAATGATAGTTATGAAAAGAAGAAATTTTGAACGCTTCATACAAGAGTCCTCGGTCTGAACATACGAACTCCATTATAGAGGACGAGTGTCGTTAGAATCATAATTACAGCGATGACCGTCGCTGCCTCCCAGTTCATCAGAACCAGAGCCTTCTGCCTCATAAGCGTAGAAAGCGTAAGGACTTTCGCGCCACCCAGAATCGCCGGAGTTACATAGGCTGTAAAGCAGCCGGTAAAGACCAGGGTAACTCCCATCATCAGACCTTCAAAAGATAGAGGAACAACAACCCGGAAAAAACTGCCGATTCGGTTCGAACCGAGGCTCAAGGCTGCTTCTTCAACCTCTTCGGGGGAATTTTCCATTGCACTGACAAGCGTCAGCACCATCAGCGGCATAAACAGCTGCAGAAGACCGACGATAATCGCCCCCTCTGTATACAAGAGTCTCGTCGGCTCCTGCATAAACCCGAGTCTGACCATAGTTTCGTTTATTATGCCGTACTTACCTAGAATTACAATCCATGCATATGTACGAGCAACAGGACTCGTCATAAGCGGCAGGATAACCAGGGATGTAAGAATCGATTTCTTTCTTGCAGGCAGCTTCGTCATAAGATAGGCTGATGGATAGCCCAGCAGTACAGCAAGGGGCGTAACAATCAGCGCCATGCGCAATGTCCGCAGAAAGACTTTTCGAAACTGCTGATCGACAAGGACCTCCTGATAGCGTGCCAGCGTAATAAAGCCCTCATCCGCTCGAAAACTTTCCACCAGTACATAGGCTAAAGGAGACAGGAAAAAGAGCAGTAAAAAAGCAGTTCCCGGACCAAGCAGGAAAAACAGTCTCCGCTTGGAATGAAATACATTCATGTAACCCTCTCTACTGTGTAGTGCTTTTTTGAATTACAGCAGAACACTGCTGTATACAGAATAGGGACGACAGAATAGGGACGACAGGCGCAGTTCATCAAGCTGCCTGCCGTCCTGAAATAAACCAGCTATTCAGAAAATATTCTATTCCAGCGGTCTATCCATTCTTCCTGAGTCTCAGCCATCTCTTTCTGACTGAAGAAATGAAGCTGACTAATCAGTTCATCACCATACGTAAGGTTTTCTGCAATTTCTTCGGGCAGGGAAATGTCAGTACGAGCAGGAGAATCGACAAGATCCATTGCCTCTGCCAACTGAACATCATAGGACAGCAGGTGATCTACATACATATGAGCAAGATCATCTTTTTCTGTACCCGCACCGACGCTGACCATACTGAAAGAACCGACAAGGCCCTCTTCAGGGATTACAGTTTCGAGAGGAAGACCTGAAGCCTTTATAGATCCCCATGAAAAGCTGGCATAGGGTGCAGCATATACCTCTTCCTGGCTGATCAGCGTATTCAGTTCAGACGATCTGCTGTACACAGTGACCAGATAAGGAGCCATTTCTTCAAGTTTCTCCCAGCCGGCTTCAAAATCTTTAAAATCTCCGCCCCAGGCTTTCGAGAGCATGTAGATAATTGAAGGCCCATATGTTGTCGTTATCCCGGGGATACTCAGAACTTCTCTTACATCTTTTTTAGAAAGATCTTTCCAGGAAGTAATGGGATCCAGCTTGTCCGTACGATAGACCAATCCAAGGTGCTGAATAGTATAACCGATGGCATACTGGCCTCCAAGAGGATCTCGCGCAGCTTCCATGACGGCAGAGAGGTTTTCCAGCTTCTCAGGATCATAAGGTTTAATAATCTCCTCTTCCATGGCTTTATATGCCCAAGCACCTGCAAAAAGAGCAACATCAACAAGCGGATTATCCTTTCTTGCCATCATTTTTGTAAACCGGTCCGAGTTATTACCGGTCTCAACAATAATATCCACACCATGCTTCTCTTCAAACGGTTTGATAACATTCTTTTCAAGAAGATCCATATTATATCCCCACATAGAAACAGTCAGCGACTCACCTTTATAGGGCATCAACTCATCTGCATGACCATCTTCCTGAACTCCCTTTGAAAACACAGGAACTGCTGCTAAAAGCAGTACCGCAGCCATCAATAACATTTTTTTCAACATCTTTTTCTCCCCTTTTTTACAGTTTTTTTCTTTGCCTACAATTTCCTTACTGTTTTTACTATCATTCTTTGATTAATTTTACGTTAACCGTTTAACATCATTTAATCATGCATCCCCATACCTGTCAAGAACAAAAAACCGACATACATCATATGTATACTGCAAACATGAATCGGAACATCTTGACATCTGCATACTGATATGCAATATTTTAGTTGACCGTTTAACTATATTTATGAGTACAGTCTTACTGGAGTACATGCATACATGAGCAGTATCAAGGAAATCGCCAAATTTGTCGGAATATCACCTGCATCTGTATCAATTTATCTGAACGACCGCGACACCAATCGAGTGAGCAGTGATACAAAAAAACGCATAGATACGGCTGTAGAAGAGCTGAATTATCACAAGAATGTCTTTGCCAGCAGCTTATCCAGTCAGCAATCAAAACTTATCGGCATTATCATCCCTACAATGCTTCCATTGTTCCAGAATGACTATACAAACTCCCTGCTTGCCGGCGTGCAGTCCAAACTTTCGGAACAGGGATACGGAATGCTTTTTTTCCCTTCATCCGGGAAGTCCTCCATTGAAATTGTAAAAGAACAGCTGGAGAAAAGTGCCGGCTGCGACGGCTATATTCTCTTCAGCACCGGTTTCTGCACAATGACTCAGATTCAGAAAAATATTGATGAAGTCATAAAAACCGGAAAACCCTTTGTTACCCTTAATGTTCCGCCGGTTGAAAAAAAAGATGTAAATCAGGTTCTGATAGACGGACTGAAAGCGGCAACAGGACTTCAGCATCTCATTGAGTTGGGACATCGTGATATTCTCGTAGTTCTCGGCCGAAAAGGCGGCGTTCACACAAGATATCTTCGGGATGATGCTCGAAAGCGTCTTGCTCAGGCTGGACTTTCCAGCGAAAGCGGACGACTCCTGTACGGTGAATATCATGATCAGACCGCTTACAATGCAGTAAAAGCAGGACTTGAAAAATACCCCCGGGCAACTGGAATCTGCTGTATGTCCGATATCATGGGGGCTGCAGCAGTTAAATCCGCTCAGGATCTCGGGTATTCAGTGCCTGAAGACATATCGGTAATCGGCAGAAACAATTCACGGTATTCACGACTTACAACTCCTGCCCTAACAACCATTGATCTGCATATGAATCAGGCCGGCATCAGTACAGCAAACCTTCTGCTGGATGCTCTAAGCGGAAATTCAGCTGCCCAGAAACTCGATCTCCGCAGTTCTCTTGTAGTAAGGGAATCATCCGGCCCTTGCCCCCAGAGGATTCGCTTATGAAACAGAGGATTCGCATATGAAAGCAGATAGTATCTTTTCTCAGGCCCGTATATTCAACCCCTTCCTGAAAACCTGGGAAACTGCCGACATAGCCGTCCTTAACGGCCGAATTCTCTATGTCGGAGATGCCGAACATGCAGGCATCAGCTCCAAAATTTTTATCGACTGCGGGAATACGATAGTTATGCCGGGTATGATCGATATTCATCTCCATATTGAGAGTTCGCTCTGCACCCCAATTGAATTTGCTAAAGCAGTTTTGAACCGCGGAGTTACGACGGTGGTAGCCGAACCGCATGAAATTGCCAACGTCTTCGGGGTATCCGGAATCTCTGCCATGGTGGAAGCATCAAAAGATGCTCCTATTGATATCTTCTATGGAATTCCGAGTTCAGTTCCCTCAACAAATTCATCTCTCGAGACAACTGGCGGTAAGATTGGACCAAAAGAGCTCAAAACACTGATCGCTGACTATCCCGATATGATCTGTCTGGGGGAAGTGATGAATTACAGGCATCTGATCACCCATTTTGATGCTCTGGCAAAAGGAGAATCGTCAGACAGAACCATTGAGCTTATCCGTCACATGAAGAAACAGCACCCATTGGCGGCAATCGAAGGTCACTGTCCATCTGTTAGAGACCTTGATCTTGCCGAACTGCTCTATTTCGGTATAGATTCCGATCATTGTCTTCAGGATACTGAAGGAATGCGTCAGCGCTTTGAACGTGGAATGTTTGTTGAAATTCAGGAAAAATCGGTTACGGAATCCGTTATTCATTTTCTCGAATCACATGATGTTGATGGATTGTACAGTTTCGTTACCGATGATGTACCGCCGGATATTCTGACGACACAGGGTCATCTGGATCACGTGGTACGAAAGGCGCTTTCTCAAGGACTATCTCTGGAAAAAGCCATTACGGCATCCACAAGGTCTCCCGCTGAAAGAATTGGTTTCAGGGACCGCGGGGTCATCGCTCCAGGAAAGACTGCTGATTTCATTATGCTCTCCGGTGATGGAAGTGACTTCACCATCAAGCAAGTTTTCAGACGCGGGATACCGGCAGAAGAAAGCATACATGCAAGTAAATCCTATTCATTCCCAGAATCGTTCGCAAAAAGTGTAACGATTGACGCGTCCTTCTCCCTCGAAGAGAGTTTTGACATTCCCTGTTCAGCGTCTAATTATGCTGTCTGCAGAGTTATGAAGAAGAACAGAGAAAATACCTATACCGCCGAGGCACACAGAAAGCTTCCGGTACGGGACGGGCGTATCTGCTGGGAAGAGGAAGAAGACCTCAACCTGGTTCTTGTTGTAAGCAGATACGGAAAAGAAACTCATGCAGCCCATGGATTTATTTCCGGAGATATCCTGCATGACGGTGCTATGTGCTCGACTTATGCTCATGACCACCACAACATACTGATTGTCGGCAGCAGCAAAGAGGATATGACTACTGCTTATAATCGCATTCTTTCGCTGCAAGGAGGAATCTGCACGGTCTCAGACGGAAGTATTTCTGCAGAGCTGCCCCTGTCAGTTGGAGGAATTCTCTCTGAAGAGCCTTTGGACAAGCTCTCCTCGCAGGTCGTCTGCCTTCAGAAAAGTCTCCGAGATCTTGGAATTGAACATGCTAATCCTATCATGACCATGTGCACCCTCACCCTCCCGGTCAGTCCTGAGCTGAAAATTACCGATCGCGGCCTGATCAGCACAAAAACGGCG
>JAIPFS010000049.1 GCA_021736545.1 Spirochaetia bacterium
CTGGTTCAGCTCCTATGAAATCTGGTTCAGCTCCTATGAAATCTGGTTCAGCTTTAAAAAGGATAAGTTTGGATGTGAATTCTGCGGGCTGCCTCACAAGCCGTTTTATCTACCGGTTCCTGCTGGCGGCAGAGCTTTTCTGGGCTGTACGGCAGGCAGTAAGCTTCGGACCACTGGACGGGCTGCATCCCGCCGCCTTGTGCTCCCTGATCCTCGCAGTTCAGGAAATCCGAAGAGCTGCACGGAGCCGGAGCAGATGGATAATCCCTGGACGCAGAACCATCCGCCGCATCGCCCCGCACATCTTCGCCGGCGCAAATCATGGAATTCGCTGGATCGCCGCCGCCTTTTTAGGCCTGAGCGCCCTTCTGCTCATCTATCTAGTGCTGTGGCTCTCCTTCTCAAGCGCCGACATCTGCACCGTAACCAGCTTTCTGCCGCCCTTCATGGGTGCTGATGCCTACACCGCCGCCTTCACAAATCTCTCTGTATGGAAAAACTTCCTCAACAGCTTCGTGATCGCCGCTGGGACAGCACTGCTGACCCTTCTGACCGTCTTCCCCGGCTCCCTGCGTCTCATGGAGCACAAAAAACCGGAGCAGGACCGATGGGTCATAACGCTTCAGACCATATCCATCGCCGGCGGACTCCACACCCTGATCCCGCTCTTTTATATCTTCTCCCCCCTGGGCCTCCTGGATACGCACATTTCCGTCATCCTGGTCTATAGCGCCGCAGGAATTCCACTCGCCCTTCTGCTGATGCTTACGCACCTGCATTCGCTGCCCTCTTCATTTCGGGACAACGCATTACTGGAGGGGGCATCGGGGATACAGTGGCTGCGCCTGGTGATGCTCCCGCTCTCGGTTCCGGTGCTGACAACTGTCGGTATGATTCAATTCCTCCGCGGTTGGAACGGCTTCCTCGTGCCGCTTCTCTTCCTCCGTTCGGATACGCTTTTTCCCATCAGTCTTCGCCTCTATTCTCTGGCTGGAGATGCCGGAGGCGCCGGTGCTGCCTGGTCCCTTTTTGCGGTGATTTCCCTCATGAATATGGCGCTGCTGCTGATCGTCTTTCTTAAGCTGCGGGGTCCTCTGGGCCGAACTCCGGACTAAGTTCAGCTGCTCTCAGTTCCGTCTCCCGCTGCAAAAAAAATGGTGACCAGCAGCGAATTTGCTTCGTTCTCTGGTCACCTGTCTAGATTTTGATGTACCGCATAAAACGATACCTGCGGCTGCTGTATTCTGGACGTCGCATTTATACGTATTGGGCTACTATCAATGCTAAAGCGATACCAGCTGCAACCGAACTGTAATAAGTTACGTACCAAGCTGCTTTATTCATATGAGCACCCTCCTGTGTGTTTTGTTTTTCTCTCTATGTAATCTATAAAATTTTATCGATAAAAAATCAAGAGGTTTACAGCAAAAAAAGTAAAAATTTTCGCGTATTTCCACTAATTCTTAAAAATATTTGCGGAATACCTGCATTTGTGGGGAATTGGGTTCTTATTTTGATGATGCTATTACCGAATGGATGATTCAAGATTGCTATACTGAGAACTTAATTAAGATTAATTTGGTTTGAAAATGATACAACAATTTTCAAAAGGAAGGCAATAAACTATACTAATATAGTATTAGTAGGAGGTGTGACGTGCCAAGAGGTAGAACTCGAAAAATTCATGATGTAAAGCAACGGCTTATTGAGAGGATTACTTCAGATTACTTTCAGCCTGGTGATAAATTTTTTTCAATTAGATATATATCAATAACTTTTCAAATTAGCTATCAGACAGTCTATAGACTTGTTAGGGAATTGGCTGAAGAAGGATATATACAATTGCGTCCTTCTTCAGGAGCCTTTATTGCCGGGAAAACAGAAAAGTATGAAGGAGTACAGTTTTTTTTTCATGAAAGAGCAAAACGGAAAGATAGTTTTGGGCAAATGGTACTGAAATATTTAGTTCATCGCCTAGAACGGTTAGAAATTTCTTATAAAATAACATATCTTTATAGAAATCAATCATGTACTATTGATAAGAGCTGGTATCCAGTTCTTTGGGAAACATCCCATCTGATAAACAGTTTAGTTGAAAATAAGCGGTACTGTTTATTGATTAATGAACGGCCAAAACCTGGTACAGCAGCAACCTTTGTTGACAGTATATCACTTGATGATTTTTCTGGGGGAGTAACTGCAGGAGAAATATTTCGAAATATGCAAAGTATAAAAAAACCGGTTGTTATTTCTGGTCCTGAGAGTGATCTTCGTAGTATTGCCAGGGTTCAGGGGTTTCTATCTCAGTTTCCTCAAGCTTTTGTATTATCTGCGGGAAGTTGGGATTTCGAAGATGGGTACAACACATATTGTAAACTTGCAACATTTAAACCGGATGCATTATTCTGCTGTAATGACCGTTTGGCTTCTGCTGCAGTGTCCTGCATCTATGAAGCAGGATATCTTCGAATTCCAATAATTGGATTTGATGATGCCCCGGTATCCCTTCAGTGTAATATTAGTACAATATCTATTCCTTGGGATGAACTTGCTCGAATTGGTTCAGAAGTTTTAAAAAAACGAATTGGAAATGATACAAGCTCAACAATTAATTATATCCTTATAACTCGTCCAATTATTCGTGGTGATAACGTGAATTATAATCCTGTGCAAAACAGCAGACTCCGATAGCACCGGAAAATTCCTTCAGTTGAGCAGGAATTATTCTTACTTTGTGTCCTGCAGGCTGCCATTCATATGTATTTACATAGTCTTTCAGGGGGCCAAATAAACTTTCTCCCGCCTCTGCAATGCCCCCGCCAATAATAATGAATTCAGGGTCAAGAATATTTATTATTCCAGCAATTGCACAAGCCAGTGTATGTACTGATGTAAGCCAATACTGTTCTGCCTCAGATTCCCCAGCTTTGAAGCGTTCAACCAATTCTTTAGTAGAGGATACATATCCATTAGTGCGTTTTTTAACGGACGCTTCTCCTATTGCATCTTCTAAGCTGCCAGGCATGTTACATATATCAGGTGAACCGTGAATATTTACTGAGATATGACCTAGATGCCCTGCCCGACCTATATTTCCATGGAGTAAATGACCATCAACTATGGCTGCGCCTCCAACTCCCGTTCCAAGAGTAATCAGAGTTGCTTGTTTAGACCCCTTTGCAGCCCCAATGCAGATTTCGCCATAAAGTGCTGCATGGGCATCATTAAGGATTTGGATATCAACTGATGAATTAAGTGATTCTGCCCAATTTAATCCTTCGAGACCGTGGAGCCGCCCCGGCATATGTGCTATGTGAGTTTTCTGATAATCTGTCAGGCCTGGAGCAGCCAGTCCAATCCACGAAGGAGAACTTTTCATTTCTTTTGTAAACTCTTGAATTCTATTATGTATACATGCTGTCCATTGAGATGGGGTTTCATTAGTATTGATAATATGTGTTTTGATAATTTCTCGATTTTCCATTACTATCGCTGATTTAAGCCGATTTCCCCCAAGATCAATACCTATTCCATATTTCATAGCTGCTCCTGTAGCATTGTTGGATTGATTTTCATTATAGGTGATTCAATGAGATAAAGAAATAAAAAAGATTTATATCATATCAGATATTACGTAAAATTATATTATATAAGTTGAGATTCCTTGAAATCATGATATAATTCTAATGAAATTACTAATCTGGAAAATAGGAGGCTTCATTGACTCAGCGCAATAGGGTTATGACAGCATTAGCTCAGCAGGAGCCGGATAAAATTCCTTTTGATTTTTCTTCAACAAATGTATCGGGTATAGCCATTCAGGCATACCGAAGGTTAGTTCAGGAAATGAACTTCCAAGATGAAGAAATTACTACTTGGGATATGATCCAGCAGTTAGCAAAACCATCGGAACAATTTTTAAGAAAATTTAAAACAGAATTTCGAGGTCTTCTGCCTTATTATTATGCAAATATTCCGCTTCCTGAAGGTAGTGATCTTTGGAATAAAGTCCATGAACAGAGAAAAGGTTTTTTCTTTTATAGAGATGAGTGGCAGATAGAGTTTCGGTTTAAACCTGGGCAAGATCTTTACTATACTAGAATTTTAGGCCCCTTGGATGGTGAAACTATAAGTACGGATCAAATAGAAACTTTTATAGGACCGCAGGGTGATGAACCATGGCGATATTCAGGAATGGCGGAGAAAGCTGAAGAATACAAAAATAATGATTATACAGTTCTGATTAGATCTGTATGTTCTGGATTATGCGAAATGGGGGCTAAACTTAGAGGTATGGATTCGTTTTTTTTAGATCTTGCTCTAAACGAATCTGCTGCTGAGAAGCTCATAGAGCAGATATTTTTGGTTAAATTAAAATATTGGCAAAAACTTCTTAGTGACTTTGGTGAATCAGTGGATATAATTGTAGAGGCTGATGACTACGGCTCTCAGGAAGCATTACTATTATCGCCCAATATGTTCAATAGATTCTTCAAACCATATTGGAAAACCTTATTTTCTGAGATTAAGAAAATAGCACCACATGCAAAAATATTTTTTCACTCCTGCGGAGCAATACGGCCGCTTATTCCAGATTTTATTGATATGGGTGCTGATATCCTTAATCCAATTCATACTCGTGCCAAAGGTATGGAGCCATTAGGCTTAAAGCGTGATTTTGGAAGGGAAATCTGTTTTTGGGGTGGCGGCATAGATACGCAGCAGGTGTTGCCGAATGGAACTCAGGAAGAAGTAGCTGATGAGGTTAAACGCAGCATAGATGTTCTAGCTCCAGGTGGGGGATGGGTATTTTCTCCTATCCATAATGTACAGGCTGATGTTCCCCCAGAGAATTTTTTAACAATGTATAGAACATTTATGGAAAATCGGTAAATAGAGGAGATTATGAATGGAAAAAAAGTGGAAGATAGCTGGAATAAATTTCGCTCATATGCATATGGGTGATAATCTTCGAATGGTTCATGAACATCCAAAAGCAGAAATTGTTGGTATTTGTGATGAAAACGTGAAAAATATGAAAGATGCTGTAGATAATTTTGGGCTATCTAAGGAAAAGGTTTTTACGGATTACAAGCGTTGTATAGAGCAGACAGAACCCGATATTGTTATTTTATGTCCACCGACTGCAGAACATGCATTGTGGGTTGAACGAATTGCTTCCTACGGTGTGCATGTACTGCTCGAAAAGCCCTTTGGAGCCTCTACAGAAGAAGCAGACAGAATAATTAGTACTATGGAAAAAAGTGGAGCCTATCTTGCAGTAAATTGGCCTTTAGCTTGGTACCCGCCTCATGTAACTGCAAAACAGCTTATAGATGAAGGTGCTATAGGAACGGTTAGAGAAGTACATTATTATGACGGGAACCGTGGTCCTTTGTGGCATGGAGCTGATAAAGTTACTGCAACAGAAGAACAAGTAGCCAAGGAAAAACCTCGTTCATGGTTCTATAAAAAGGAAGAAGGAGGAGGGTCATTGCTGGATTATTTGGGATATGGAGTTACTTTGGGCACATGGTATCTCGAAGGGAAAAAACCTTTGGAAGTTGTTTCGGTTATCGATGAAAATGAAGAATTAGAAGTGGATGAACATAGTATAACCACTGTTAGATACGACACAGGGCTTTCAAAATTTGAAACTCGCTGGGGGACATTTTCTGATCCATGGACACATCAGCCGCAACCGAAATGCGGTTTTGTAATTGTAGGAAGTAGGGGAACAATAAGCAGCTATGACTTCGAACAGCACGTTATTTTGCAGACAGCAGAAAGTATTGAAGGGGCAAAAATACCTGCTAAGGACCTGCAATCTCCAAACAGAAATCCTGTTGAATATTTTATTGACTGCATCAAGACAGGCCGGCAGGTAGAAGGACCTTTAAGTCCAGAAATCAGTAGAATAGGACAAGTTATTGTTGATGCGGCATATGAAAGTGCCCATGAGAAACGGCGAGTGTCCCTTAAGGATTTTCAATGGGGATCTGGGAGGTAAGCTAATGGCAGAAAGAACAAAGGAAAGCTCCTATGGACTTGGGGAGCGTACAAAACGGGAGAAGGTTCAAGCTCCAGATTTGCCATACAGGCCACAGAAGACAAAGAATTATAATCCTCCAATTGGATTAATCGGATGCGGCGGAATTTCTCAGCAGCATCTAACGGCTTATAAGAAAGCAGGTTATCAGGTTTCAGCATTATGCGATCCAATAATTGAAAAAGCAGCCAAAGCCCGCGATATGTACTATCCCAAAGCTGACATTTTTTCTGATTATCAGGATGTACTTAAAAGAAATGATATTCAGGTAGTTGATATAGCTACCCATCCTGAATTGAGATATCCAATAATGGAAAAAGCGGTTAACGCTGAGAAGCATATACTTAGTCAAAAACCCTTTGTACTAGAATTGGAAAAGGGAAAAAAACTTGTAGATATGGCTGAAAAAAGAGGTGTGAAAATTGCTGTAAATCAGAATGGAAGATGGGCTCCTCATTTTTCTTATATGCGCAAGGGGATTGAAGCAGGTCTGATAGGTGATGTTGGTGCAGTACATATGTCCGTAAGTTGGAATCATAATTGGGTTGCAGGTACGCATTTTGAAGATATGCAAGACTTAATTTTATTTGATTTCGGCATACACTGGTTTGATATGTTAAATGTTTTTATGCGTGGTAAAAATATAAAAGAGGTTTATGCCTTAAAAGAAAAATTCCCTGATCAGAAAGTACGTCCTCCTATGCTTGCAGAGGTTCTTATCTCTTTTGATGAAGGGGTAGGCAGTATCACTTTTGATGCAGATACTATCTATGGAGAGGAAGACAGAAGTGTAGTAATTGGACGAGAAGGTACGTTCTGCAGTACTGGCCCGGATCTGAATGAACAAAAAGTCATCCTTTACAGATCCCAAGGAGTATCAACTCCAGAACTAAAAGGAACGTGGTTCCCTGATGGCTTTCATGGAGCAATGGCCGAATTATTGTGTGCGGTTGAACAGGATCGTGAACCCGATAATAGTGGAAGAGATAATTTACACAGCCTTTCTTTATGTTTTGCGGCACTGGAAAGTGCTTCATCAGGAAAGCCTGTTGAACCAGGCGCAATAAAAAGTGTAATTAAAAGAATAAGAAAATAACAGTACTTTTAAAGTAATAAAAAAAACTTGACAAACTTATTAGATAAGTTACAATATGTTGACTAAAAAGTGGATAGAAGGTAAAGCATGAGTAAGACAATTGGTATTGATATAGGCGGCACAAAAATTGCTATTGGTATTATTGATGCTGAAGGTAAAATCATTGATGAGAAGAAAATACCTACTCATTCTCAAAAAAAGTTTTCATATTCTTTTTTTAGAATTTGTCAAGTAATTGATGCTTTAATAGAAAAGTACTGCAGTTCTTTTGATGAATTTTCTGGTATCGGAGTTGGTTGTGCGGGACCCTTGGATTTACTTAATGGGAGAGTAAGTAATCCTTACACTCTTCCCGGGTGGGATGATGCCCCAATAAAGGCCATGCTTGAAGATCGGTACAAGTGCACTGTGGTACTGGAAAACGATGCAGATGCTGCACTTTTAGGAGAACTTAAGGTAAGGAGTACAAAGTGGGAAAGTGTTATCATGCTTACCTTCGGTACTGGTGTAGGAGGTGCTGTATACCACAATGGGGAAATTTTCAGAGCTGAATCAAATGGACATCCTGAACTTGGCCATGTAGTTGTTTCAGAACAGATGAGTAATTGTTACTGCGGAACAAACGGTTGTCTTGAATCGGTTGCTTCCGGTTCAGCACTAACCCGTAAAGCAAAAGATGCAGGATACAAAGATTTTCCTGACTTCATTAATTCTAATGAGGATAGCTTAGGAGAGGAATTAATAAATTATAAAAAAGAAATTCTTGACAATTGGGTACGGAATGTTACCCACGCACTTTGGAATTTCATGCATACTTTCTATCCGCAGTTGATAATTCTCGGCGGTGGTGCGATGGAATCACTATTTGATCTTGTTTACGAAGAGATACAGGAAAAACTGCGGAAGAGTACATTCTGCAGTAATGTAATTCTTGAGAAAGCGCTAATGGAAGGGAAAGCGGGGATGATTGGAGCTGCTTCTTTGGTTGATAATCAGGGATATTTACGGGAAATTGCGCCTGAAAATATTTAAAATGGTCATATCGGGTAAATCTGATAACGGTTTACATCGAATGAATAGACAACTTGATCATACGATCAAGAGAAAAAAATGGAGGTCATTATGATGAAAAAGGTAATGATGGCAACAGCAGTATTGCTGCTTGTCGGCGGTATGGTGTTTGCTGCAGGTGCTCAGGAAAAAGATGAAGGATTTGTTATTGGTATTAGTAACAGCTGGGTTGGTAGTGAGTGGAGAACTCAAATGGTAGACCAGACTCTTGCAGTAGCTGAAGAATATAAGGCTGAAGGTCTGATTGATGAAGTAATAGTGCAAAGCACTGATGTAAGTCTTGAGGGACAAATAGATCAGATCAGGAATTTGATTGCAAAAGGCAGTGACATTATTCTAGTCAACCCTGCTGATGCAAGGGCTTTCAACCCAGTATTTTCTGAAGCAAAACAGCAGGGAATCACTGTAGTTGCAACTGATACAGAAGTATCTTCTCCTGATGCTTATAATGTAGCTATTGATCAGAAGACTTGGGCAATGACATCTGCAAAATGGC
>JAIPFS010000050.1 GCA_021736545.1 Spirochaetia bacterium
GGTCCTTCCCGGAGAAAAAGAATTGCAAAAGGAAGCGGTACGGCAGTTTATGATGTAAACCGGCTTCTTAAAAAATTTGAAAAAATGCGGCTCATGATGAAGAAAGTCGCAAAAAATAAGAAATACCAAAACAAAATGCTCAAGCAGATGGGCATGTAGTCGAGTTGAGTAGGAGGCACGTGTGAGCGTTAAAATTAGATTGAAGAGATTTGGTACAAAAAAAAGACCATTTTATCGAATTGTAGTAATGGACAGCAGGGCTCCCCGGGATGGGAAAACTTTGGATGAAGTCGGCTTGTATCATCCAATTGAAGCTGAAGGCAAGCAGATTCGCCTTGATGAAGAAAAAATTAAACAGTGGATAGATAAGGGAGTATTACCTTCACTGACAGTAAAAAAAGTACTGAACAAGAACAATATCTTCTTCAACCGTAATCAATAATTCCTCACAGTGATGCTGATTACTGATAATGAAAACGGTGTAGTGCATTAATAATGTATTACTTTGATGAAGGAGAAAAAAGTGGAAAAAGAACTCGTTTTATATATTGCTAAATCTTTAGTGGATGAACCTGATGGCGTTGAAGTAAATATGATTGTAGGCGAAAAGTCTACTATTCTTGAATTGAAAGTTTCGCAGGATGATATCGGTAAAGTAATAGGTAAACACGGAAGAATCGCAAAGGCAATACGAACGATTCTCAGTGCTTCTGCAACGAAGACTGGAAAACGTGTTGTATTGGAAATTCTGGATTAATGGAATTATTGAATAGCTAATGAACAAAATAGCTACTGGATTGATAAAATCTCCTCATGGAATTCATGGGTATGTTAAAGTAAAACCATTTTCACATGATTTGAAACATTTTTATGAACTGAATGATGTCTATATTCAGTATAACAAGAAGGAATTGCTGTTAACTGTCGAGGATGTTAAGCCCTTCAATAAAGAAGTGCTGATAAAGTTCAAAAATATCAACACACCTGAGGAAGCAAAAAAGTATTGCAATTGGGAAATCTGGATTGAAAGAAGTCAGAGCAGTGAACTTGAAGAGGATGAATATTTTTTTGCTGATCTCATAGGCTGCGATGTTTTATACCAGGGAACAAAAGTTGGTTATGTGAAGAGTATTATTCAGGGAGCACAGGCTGAACTGCTTGAAGTTGAAACATCCAATGGGACCTCCCTTGTACCATTCCTCCAAGTCTATATTGGAAAAGTATCCATGGCAGCGAAGACCGTTGAGCTTTTATCTGATTGGTTAGTGGAATGAATTTTACTGTTTTGACACTATTTCCGGAAATTTTTAATGGATTCTTTGAAAATTCCATCATGGCAAAATCTATCCAGCGCGGTTTTGTTGATTATTCTTGTACTGATATTCGTGATTTTGCTTTTGATAGACATAAAACATGTGATGATGCCCCTTATGGCGGCGGTCCCGGAATGGTTCTTAAAGCAGAACCATTGGGCAGAGCATTGGAATCTGTAGAAGCCGGACGAAAGAGGGTTGTATATCCGACTCCTTCAGGAAAAAAGCTGGATCAGAATTATGCATCAGACTTAGCAGGAGAGGATGAATTAGTTTTTATCTGCGGCAGGTACGAGGGGATTGATCAAAGGATTATTGATCTGTATGTTGATGATGAAATAAGCATTGGGGATTATGTCATATCTTCCGGCGAAGTTGCTGCTATGGTTATAATTGATGCAGTATACAGACTGCTGGATGGTGTTATTAGTACAGATTCATTGACCGAAGAGAGTTTTTCGAGCGGACTTTTGGAATATCCTCATTACACGAGGCCGTCTGACTATTGCGGAAAAAACGTCCCTGATATATTATTATCAGGGCATCATGCTGAAATTGAAAAATGGCGGTTGAGAAAAAGTGTTGAAAAAACGCTTAGAAATAGACCTGATCTAATAGAAAGGGTTAAACACAATAAAGAAATAAATTCAATAATTGATGAGCTGAGGAATAGCAGCAAAGGGGAATAATATGGACATGATTAAAGCAATTGAAGCAGAGCAAATTAAAGATACTGTTGAAGATTTTTCAATAGGTGATACTGTTCAAGTCCATTTTAAAATCGTTGAAGGCCAAACTGAAAGAATTCAGGTATTTGAAGGTCTGGTCATTGCAATGAAGAATAGTGGTTTGAGAAAAACCTTTACCGTACGAAAAATGTCTTATGGAGTTGGCGTTGAAAGAGTATTTCCTGTACATTCTCCTCGAATTGATCATATCAAGATTGTAAGAAGAGGTCGTGTACGAAGATCTAAACTCTATTATATTCGTGGAAGAATAGGTAAAGCAGCAAAAGTTCAGGAACTTATTAAAAAGAAAAAGATTGAAGAAGCTTCAAAATAACCTGCAAAGTTCTTGTATTTCACAGCTGGTTTAAATCAAATCAGCTGATTTTTTGTTAGTATATACTATGTATATAAACAAAACATCAAAAGAAATCGGTTTTGAAGGTGAAGAAAAAGCAAGGGATTACTTAAAAAATCTCGGCTATTGTATTTTAGAAAAGAATTACTACTCAAAGCAGGGTGAACTTGACATTATTGCATCTGATGATAATACGCTGATTGGTTTTGAAGTAAAAAATTGGTCGTACTACAGTGAAGAAGAGCTGTACCGCGTCATAACTCCTTTAAAGAAGAAGAGAATGATGCAGACTATGATGAATTTTCTTGCAGTCACGGAAAAAGCTGCATATTCTTATATTAGATTTGATGTAATTTTTATAAATGGGTCTTCTATCATACATTATAAGGATATTACGTAATTTTTGTACTATTTTAATTTTATCAGGTGATGCATGGGACAGAAAGATAAAGGACAGAAAAATAAAAATGAAAACCGCGGCAGACAAAAAAAAGATTCACTAAAAAGCAGGAATTCAAAAAGAAACAACTCCAGGAATCGAAACAGAAAACCGCGAGTGAAAAAAGAGAAACTGTATTGCTCAGGTTGCGGTAAACCAATTACAAATGTATCATCTGCACTTGTCAGCAGGGATCAGAAAGGCTTTATGCATTTTGAATGTGTGGTAGAACTTATTAAACAGGAAGAGCGGATAGTCCCGCCCCAGAAATTAGTTTACATAGGGCAGGGTGATTTTGCCATTGTGGAGACTTCACCAAAGAAGAAAGATTTTACCATAATCAAACGCATTCCCTATGAGAATTCTGATATGAAAAAATTTGCAAAATCTGAAATAAAGAATTATCTCCACACCGTGGAAATATAAATTTTCTTATTAATTGGAGTGCAGCTATGATTACAGCTGTTTTGCCCGGATCTTTTGATCCGCCGACATTAGGACATCTGAACCTTATTGATAGATCTTCCAGACTTTATGATACCCTGTATATTGTTATAGCAGTAAACAGAATGAAAAAATATCTTTTTTCTGATGCTGAAAGACTTGAAATGATGCAGGAGCTTCTGAAGAAATATGACAATATTATCATAACTACCTGGGACAGACTTATTGTAGATTTTGCAAAAAAGCATAATATTCCTGTAATGATAAGAGGAGTACGTGCTTTAGCTGATTTCGGTTATGAATTTGAATTGGCAATGACGAACAAGCAGCTTTATCCTGAACTTGAGATTATGTTTATGCCGACGGATCCTAAATATTTTGTTCTCCGTTCATCAGCAATAAAAGAACTTGCTTCAAATGGAGCTGATATATCTAAAATGGTTCCGAAAATGGTAGCAGAGCGATTAGAAAAGAAATTGGGAAATTGACAATATAACTTAATTCTGTTGACATAAATGTTAGTTTAAGTTAATGTCATTTGACCGAAAATGAGAAATATCGAATTTATATATTTTTAAGAGGTTATTAGTTATGGCAGTACCCAAATACAAAACTTCGAAGGCCCGTTCCAGACGGAGAAAATCGATCAATATGAAGTTGGCTGCTCCTCAGCTTGTTGAGTGCAGCACCTGTGGAAACAAGGTTTTACCGCATCGTGTATGTCCAAAATGCGGATACTATAAAGGTAGACAAATTTTGGAAGTTGAAGATATTGGTTAAAAAGGGTTTAAAAGGGAAAGGAGACAGACAATGGAAGAATTATTTGAAAAAATGAAGGCCTTGATAGCAGAAAAGCTGGAAATTGAAGAAGATAAAATCACACTTGATTCATCTTTTCGTAAAGATTTAGGTGCAGACAGCCTCGATACCTATGAGTTAGTCTATGCTATTGAGGAAGAGCTGGGTATAACAATACCGGATGATAAAGCTAATGAATTTGAGACAGTTCGTGATGCTGTGGAATACCTGCAGACGCAAGTGTAATTATTTATTTTTAAAAATGTAAAGAAAATGATTTCGCATTATATGGAAGGACAGTTCGAAACACCACCGAAAGTTACATCTGAAAGAAAAAAAGAGCTCCTTCTTTTTGAGAAATTATCAGGCATCAGGTTCAGGAAATTAGAGTTCCTGAACCTTGCATTTTCCCATAGATCCTACGCTAATGAGCAGCTTGAAGAAATTGACAATAACGAAAAATTGGAGTTTCTTGGAGACAGTGTTCTTGGTTTAGTAATAAGTGAATATTTATATACTGAATTGCAGGATATGGTCGAAGGCGATTTTGCACGTATCAAATCCTTTGTTGTCAGTGAAGACAGCCTTGCGGAAGTTGCAAAAAGAATCAAAGTAGATAATTACATTCTTATTGGAAAAGGCGAAGAGTACTCCGGCGGCAGAAACAAAAAAGCGATATTGGCAGATTGTATGGAAGCAATAATCGGAGCTTATTACATTGATTCCGGTTATAAACCTGTAAAGACATTCATCCTGAATTATCTCGTCCCTGAAATCAATAAGGTGCTTGAGAATAAACATAAAAAAGATTACAAAACCCTCCTTCAGGAATTTGTTCAGAAAAATTTTAAAACCTATCCTAAATATTCTGTAGTAAAACGGACAGGACCGGATCATAATAAAATATTCTGGGTTAATGTTGTTATACATGGAAAGGAATATGGTCCCGGTAAAGGAAAGAATAAAAAAGAAGCTGAACAGGAAGCAGCCGGTCTAGCCTATCAAATTCTCCAGAAGTAGCAGCGAAGCAGTCCAAATGTAATGTATCAATGTTTTAACCGCACATAGGTTTTTACCATACACCGCCTATAAGGCTTTGAAAAAGAAAGATCAAACTATCTTCCGAATTATCATCCGTATTTTTCATACAATTTTCGTGAAAGTTCTAAAAGAGTATCTTTGCTGTTCATTTTTGGATCATCAAGTACTGTTTCAAGCAATTCATTAAGGATAACGCCTAAGATTCTCCCCTGAGGGATTCCAATTTTTTTCATCAGGTCGTTTCCATTTACTGCTAAATGTTTTAATGAAAGTGCATCATTTTCAGATATAACATGCTTTATTCTTTTTCGGAATTCATCATCATCTGCAGGAATGTTCTTCCCGTAAGTTCCATATCTGTCAGCGTATCGGAGCGAGAACAGGTCATCTATGCAATTAACTCCGACTCTTGCAATAAAACGTCTTACAGCGGCTTCTGACCAGTCTGAAGTGTAATTAAACATATGGTTGCGTATGAGATGCACGATGGCATTTCTCTCTTTAACAGAAAATTTCAGCCTGTTCAGAATTGATTCAGCAATTGAAGCGGAAATTTTTTCATGACCGATAAACATGCGTACGCCGCTTTTCTCATCAAAAGATAGGGATTGAGGTTTTCCGATATCATGGAGCAGGGCTGCCCATCTAACTTTAATATTTCTTTTATCAGCACCGTCGCAGCTATATAAAAGGTGTTTGTATACATCAAAGCGATGATTACCCTTCTGCTCTATACCGATACATTTAACAAGTTCAGGCAGTATATATGGCAGAAGCCTGCTCTCTTCAAGATCCATGAAACCTGATGAAGGCTTTTCAGCAAGAAGCATTTTATTAAGTTCTTCACGGATTCTTTCAGCCGATATGCTTTTAAGTGATTCACCCAAACCTTTCATGGCTGTAAAAGTGTCACTGTCAATAGTGAAATCCAGCTGCGTACTGATTCTGCAAGCCCTTAATAAACGTAAAGCATCTTCATTGAAGCGTTTTTCAGGGTCACCAATAGCTCTGACGATGCCTTTTTTTAGATCCTCCAAGCCGGAAAAGTAATCAATAAGTGAATCATCTTCAGTATTTACAGCTAGAGCATTAATGGTAAAATCTCTTCTTGATAAATCTTCCCTGATGGATGAGGTATATGAAATTGAATCAGGTCTACGCCTATCGGAATAGCTGGATTCAATTCGAAAAGTGGTAACTTCGTAAGAAGCTCCTCTGAATAAAACAGTAACGGTTCCATGATCTATTCCGGTGGGTATAACCTTGTTAAAAATCTTCATGATTTCATTCGGTTCGGCGTCGGTGGCAAAATCATAATCGCCCGGAGATCTTCCCAGAAGTTGATTCCTCACCGAGCCGCCTACAAGGTAGAGACTATAGCCGGCGGAATGGAAAAAAGATGAGAATTCATAAATTTTTTTCGGTAAATGAATTTTTTTCACAAATGAACCCTAAACAATACATTATAATGTTGTCAATACTGATTGAAAATTTATTATATAATAGCTATATTATTCCCTTAGAAAGTAATAAGCAATAAACCACAAGTTTATACATATGGCAATTTTAGCTGATTCAAAAATTTTAACTGATTCATATAAATATGCCCATGATTCACGTAAATCATACTATGTGTTCTATCTTAGGAGGAAATTTTGTTCAAGCCAGTAGATCCAAAAGTCAGTTTTCCAAAAATGGAAGAAAAAATACAGGAATTTTGGAAAATACATGATATTTTCAAAAAATCAATACAGCAGAGAGAGGGGAATGAGGAATATGTTTTTTTTGACGGCCCTCCCTTTGCAACAGGACTTCCTCATTTTGGACATTTTGTGCCTGGAACAATTAAAGATATTATTCCCCGGTATCAGGCCATGAAAGGAAAGCAGGTACATAGACGATTCGGCTGGGACTGCCATGGACTTCCTGTTGAATATGAAATGATGAAAACACTGCACATATCGGGCTCTAAAGAAATTAAAGAATATGGTGTCGGTAAGTTTAATGAAAGCTGCCGTTCCATCGTACTCAGGTATACTTCAGAGTGGGAAAAAATAGTTACGAGAATGGGCAGATGGGTTGATTTTGAACATGACTATAAAACCATGGATTTGGATTATATGGAATCCATTTGGTGGGTTTTCAAAAGACTCTATGAAAAGGGACTGGTGTATGAAGGATACAACATCATGCCCTACAGCCCAGCCCTTGCTACACCATTATCAAATTTTGAAGTAAACCTTGGGGGCTATCAGGAAGTTGTTGATCCTGCAGTTACTGTTAAATTCAAAATAGATGGGACTGAAAACACATTTTTTCTAGCATGGACAACGACACCGTGGACGCTGCCGTCAAATTTAGCTTTAGCTCTGGGTCCGGATATAGATTATGTTAAAGTAAAAGATGGTGAAGAGTATTATATATTAGCCGAGGGTAGACTCAGTTCTTACTATAAGAATGCTGAAGACTGTGAAGTAGTTGAAAAGTACAAAGGAAAAGAGTTAATCGGCATAACTTATGAACCGCTTTTACCGTTCTTTGCTGATCTTAAGAAAACTGGGGCCTTTATTACTGTCAGTGCTGATTATGTTACCGTTGAAGATGGTTCCGGCATTGTTCATACAGCTCCGGGTTTCGGTGAAGATGATTACAACGTACTTAAGGGAACCGGAATTCCTGTAGTTTGCCCCATCGATGAAGAGTGTAAATTTACTGAAGAAGTTCCCGATTGGGAAGGGCTTTTTGTAAAAGATGCAGATGAAGGTATTATCGAATGGCTGAAAAGTCATGGTAAGCTGGTTAAGAAGGAGAAATTCAAACATAGCTATCCTTTCTGTTACCGCACGAAAATGCCGCTTATATACAGAGCGCTTTCCAGCTGGTTTGTTGATGTTCCTAAAATTAAGGAACTTCTTCTTAACGTTAATGATCAGATAAAATGGGTTCCCGAACACTTGCAGAAAGGACGGTTCGGCAAATGGCTTGAAGGTGCAAGAGAATGGTCAATAAGCCGTAACCGTTTCTGGGGTAACCCCATACCTGTATGGAAGTCTGACAGCTCAGATCATATTGAAGTGATTGGCTCTAAAGAGGAATTAGAGAAAAAATCGGGTCATAAAATTGATGATCTTCATAAGCATTTCATTGATGATTTAACCTGGCCCAGCCCAGACGGTAAGGGGACTATGAGAAGAATTCCCGATGTTCTTGACTGCTGGTTTGAATCGGGATCAATGCCCTATGCTCAGAACCATTATCCATTTGAAAATAAGGAATTCTTTGAAAAGAACTTTCCTGCCGATTTTATTTGTGAAGGCTTGGATCAGACTAGAGGATGGTTCTATACATTAACCATTCTTGCTGCGGCTCTTTTTGAGGAGCCTGCCTTTAAAAATGTTGTAGTAAATGGACTTGTTTTAGCAAGTGACGGCAAAAAGATGTCTAAATCTGAACGGAATTTTACTGATCCTATGGACATCATTAATCAGTTTGGAGCTGATTCACTGAGATTCTTCCTCATGAACTCAGCGGTTGTCAGAGCAGAAGATTTGAAATTTTC
>JAIPFS010000051.1 GCA_021736545.1 Spirochaetia bacterium
CCTCAAATCTCTGGCAAAATCTTCAGAAAAATCTTCAGCAAAGAGGATTGTCCCCGCAAATAAAACTAATAGACAGGTAATTGCAATTTTTTTCATGCTCATATTCTATCACATCTGCATCAATATTGCTAATTGAGTTAGGATCTGGATTTGGTCACGGACAGTAGATTTGTGTGGATTCGGTCTCCGAGACCAAATCCACACGGTTTGGAAAACGTCTCGGAGAAAAAATCCACACGGTTTGGAAAACGTCTCGGAGAAAAAATCCACATCTTTTTTGTTCGCTTTATTTCTCAGTAAGGTTAAAAACTCCGTCCCAGTCTTTTTCAGGCGGTTTTTCCGAATATCTGCGGCAGCGTTCCAAATAATGCAGTGCGGGACCGTCATTTGGATCAAGATCCAGCACCTGCTTAAACAGTTCGACAGCGCCTTTCCAGTCTCTCTCTTCGCTTAAACTGAGGCCTTGATCAAATAAATCCAGGACTTTCTGCTTTGTTTCACTGATGCGGTCATTCTCCTCCACCAGTTCATACAATCTTACAGGAGTATTGATTCCGACAACCCGAACGCGGTCAAGTCTGCGGGCTGCAAACTGATTTCCACCGGCATGGTATACTGCTTCACTCATGAGCAGCCAGGTGCCGTATCGTTTATTAACCCCTTCAAGTCTAGCAGCAAGATTTACAGCATTGCCCATAATCGTGTAATCCATTTTTCTTGCAGTTCCCATATTGCCGACGACAATTTCACCAGTATTAATGCCGATTCTCGTCTGTAAAGGGTAATCAGACAGGTTTTCTTCCTTAATACGCTCATTCAGCAGTGCTTCAGCTCTTTTTATCTGTATCGCAGACAAGCAAGCCCGACTTGGATGATCCTCAATGGCAACAGGAGCTCCGAAAAATGCAATTATGGCATCCCCTTCAAACTTATCAATCGTACCTCCCTGATTCAGTATGGTATCGCTCATTTCAGTCAGATACATATTCAGCAGTTTTACAAGGTCAGCTGGATCCAGCGTTTCAGAAATGGTTGAAAATCCCTTTATATCAGTAAAGAGGGCAGTGAGTATACGTTTTTCACCGCCGAGATTCAGCTTGTCCGGATTCTCAATGAGATTTTCAATTACATCATTTGAAAGATACTTCCCGAAAGCACCGCGAATGAAGTTTTTTTCTCGGGCTGTACTGAGAAAGTTCATGACAGTTAGACTGATAAACGCGGCAGACAAGGTCAGCAGCGGGGTGAACAGGGGTAAATACAACTGCTGATATCGAAAAAGAATCCATCCGGCACTGAAGAGAAGGGCTACAAACCCCAAACCTGTGAGAATGGAATATATTGGTGTAAGATTTCTCTGCAGGCGGTAATAAAAAACCAGGAGAACAGCAGCCGCCAGAATAGACAGCCACAAAGGAAGGATATCAATAAAGTCCTGCTGCAGTAATGTGTTTGCTATGGCAGCGTGGGTGCCGACATTATCATACTCCGAGTCAAAAGGGTTTACGCCAATATCAGTAGTTGCTGTTCCGGTCCAGCCGATATAACAGATTGAATTGTTTAGATTCTCTGCTATCGTCCTGCGGTTTTCAAGCAGAAGCTCAAGAATTTCGGATGTGTTATTGAAGCTGTCAACAACGGATTTTCTGATTCCGCTATAAGTTTCATGCTGTTCATCACTGATATTTTCTGAAGCTAAAACAGTATCGATCTGATCAAGGATGGTTCGGAGGGCTTCTCCATTGAAAAACATTTCCGTTTCGCTGAAAAACATTCTTCGTATTTCTCGATATTCCTCGATTGCGTCCAGACTGCCGCCTTCCAGCATATCCTGCAAGATCCCTTCAGCGTAATCATACATGCGCATCAGGGGGATATCACCCTGGTAGTAATCCAAGTATCCCGCATCCTGCATAATGCGAAGATTGTGTATCAGAGAATCTTCCTGCTCCCGATGCCTGACCAGGGCATAATAGGAAAAATGGGTGAATGACTCTTCAAAGGTTCCGCGAGGCCAGTTAATGAGGAACTGTCCGTTCTTATCCAGAGGGACTTCAATATTTGTCACCGTCCCGTCTGACATTTGAGCATCCTTCATGATGAGCTTTTGTTTGCTGAGTTCAAGCTGAGGCTGACCGAGAAGCTGGTATACGATGGCCATGCTCAGCTGCGGAAGTATGCTGCCTTTATATTCAGCAAGGAGATCCACTCTGCGTCGTACCCCGTCGCTGTCGATTTCTACATTGGTGAAGCCTGCAGCCATGCCATTGGTCATGATAGGTGCAATTGTCGGTCGTATATCCTCCGCCTGAGGGTGGAGTGAGTCTTCAGACATCTCTACGGGCACCTGCATGTTCTCTGCTGTCCAGGCTTTGTGATCAGAATCGTATTGTTCTTCATTTTCCTTCAGCAAATTGACGGTAAAGACTGCATGTTCAAACAGCCTTGCGGCTTTCCCGAAGTAGACGTCGTTGTCTCGAGCAATTGAGTTCAATTTTTCCTGCAGTATTTGGCGGCTGTTTTCGTTCAGGTCTTCAAGCTGCATAATATAGTCGCCGGCATCTTCCAAGGAAATTTGTCCCGCCGCCAATGCATTGAATAAGCTCTGAATGTTATCATTTATGCTGCGGAATTCCTGGGAGAGCAGTTCCGGCATATCTTCATTTAGAAAGTCAGTATTTAAAGCCATCGGACTATCTTCAGTGTATTCAATATCAAAAACAGCATGGCTGACACCCATCTCTTTCATTAGAATGAGTCCGTCGGCCATAATTGAACGACTCCATGGAAACATCCCTACTTCAGCTATTCCCAGATCATCAATGTTCAGCAGCACAAGACGATCATCTTCCTCCGGTCCCGGGGTCATATTCAGATATATGTCATATAAGAACAGATCACCCCGTTCATAAGCCGGCCAGAGATGTAGTAGAGAAAAGAGCAGCAGTAGACCAAGGGAGAGAAGGGCTGGAAAAGATAAGAAATATTTTTTCATTGTAAAATTATACAGCAGGAAATATGAGTTGACAATAAATGATATAAGAAAAATGTACTGATAGAGAGTGTAAAGCCTATGCTGCAAAGAGTGTATTTAGCTTTTGAGCAAAGAAATAATCTTATTCTGCATGAGTAATTTTAATAAGCCTTTTTAGAAATGCCCGTGAAGACATCATTGAAAACATCATTGAAGACGCCGATGAAGACATCCTTGTTGATGTTCTTGAAGTCGGTCTTTTTGATGCTCTTGAAAACATCAATGAAGACACCCTTAAAGGTACCCACCCCTATGTCTGATCTTTTTGCCAGTAATAAAATTACCAAAATTCCTACAAAAAAATATGGTTGTTATGATAAATTACTGCAAAAAAATTTAATTTATAATATAACAAAGAGATAGATAGATTCTATGACTTCTTTATTTCCTACAGAAGAAACACTGAATTAAACATGGACAACTGAGATTAAACAATGGTAAAATGTATTAATATAAGAAAATATGTACTATTTTAAGGACATTCTTTCTTTAGTCATTCTCAGATTGGATAAGTTTGATCAGCTTTTTGAATTCGCCAACACGCCCGCCAAATCTGCTGTTTTCAAAGAGTAATTGTATTTAGTGTATGAAGAAAAGAAAAATAATTCTGATGACCACATTTCTTATTCTCTCTGTAAATATTGTATTATGGAGCAGAACAAGTGAACTTGTAGATGCTGCCGTTGCTCAGCAGCAAATCGAATGTGGTACAGCGGCTCTGCTTCTATTGACAGCAGCAGAGGAAATTGAAGAAGAAGCGGATTCCTCAGAAGCCTGGAAGGAATTATGCGATTTCTCATGGTTCAGCTGTTCAAAGAGGGCAAAGGATGAAATACGCTTGGGTGAATATGCTCATGCGTTGATGCAGCTTTTTGAGCTTAAGGGGGGGGTGATGTATACCTTGTTTCCTAGCCCGCGGTATGCATCTCGTGAATTGGGGTATCTGGGAATTATTTTACATGATGCAGGGGCTTATCGCAGTCTCAGCGGCATTGAAGCAGTTTCAATTCTCAGAAGCGTCATGCAGCTGCAGTAAGCTGCTGATGGCAGCATAAGTAAATGAGATTAGTATATGATGAGAATGGAAAAGCGTGTACTGCTCTATTTTGTGATTATTTTTTCAGGCTGTGCTTTTCTTGAAGCAGGAGATTTCGGTGTTACCTGGGATTTTACCAGCAGCAGTGAATTAATAGTTGATTCTGATCCGTCGAACAGCAATGCCTTGGAAGCTAAGTATTGGGCAAATACTGCCTTAGGGAAAAATTCTGGCTTCGAATTTCAAGCAAGTTCTCTTTTCAGTTCTGATCAAAGTACTCAATTTGATATTGATCAGTGTGAGTATCATCAAAGCTTTTATAATTCTTCAGCAGAACCGTCAGTAATTGAGTATATCATTGGACGAACAGCTGCAGCTGATTTTTCAGGTAAAGTTTTTTCCCATACCGGGGACGGCATGAAAGCTTCCTGGACTTCTCAGAATGTCAGTTTTAAGTTTTTCACGCTGTATACCGGGTTTATGCAGACAGCTGCAGTGAATATTCTTATGACTGAAAGCGATGAAGCGGATTATACCGAAGCTTTTTCATCCGATTCAGGTAATTTCAGTTCTTTTGCATCACCCCGATTTATTGAGGGAGCTTCGCTCAGTCTTTCTGATATTTTCGATGGAAAAACATTGACTCTGGCTGCACTGTTTCAGCAGGATTTACGAGCTGGCGAAAATGTGCGTGAAGGAGATGCTCTGCTTGATAGTCAATATTATGGGACAGGCCTATCTGGTCCTCTGAATGGTAGTGAAACTTCTTCACTGAGTATGTACGCCTGGTTTTTTCGCGGCAGTCATGGAGAACAGGATTTATCAGGTTTTTTAACAGGTGCTCAGGTAATTCGTGTTTTCCCGGAATTCTATGCCGGCACCATCAATTTGGAAGCAGTATACAGCAGCGGCGATCCTGAGATCGAGTCATTGATGGGTGGAGGAGATGGCGAAGCATCAGAGGTTTTTCTCCCGATAACAGCGACTCCCAGCGGTAAAATTTTTAGCCCCCAACAGAGTAATGTGTTCTCATTCCGCGGATCCGGTTCTATCCGACCGTATATTGATTACAGTAGTAAAGCTCTCCGTAATATCATGCTTTCTGTTGATTATGCACTATTTTTTAGAAGCACAACCGGGGCCATATCCGTTTCAGGCGTAGACAGCAGCTGTGATGAACTTTTTTTGGGATCTGAATTTTTTGCATCGACAACGGCAAGAATAACTTCTGATGTTGGCGCTTCAATCGGCGGAGGAGTATTCATTCCTTCACATGTATTTCTTGATGAAAAATATACCTGGAAAGTACAGGCTGGTTTTTCAGTAAGCATGTAAAGGTATCTAAAGGCATGTAAAGGGAATTAAAGGGTGATTCATGATGACAATCGTATGGAAAAAAATAATCAGTGCGGCAGGAATTTTTCTTTTTAGTGTTTTTCCTCTTTTTAGTGATCCCATGGGAGCTGTAGTGACTGATATTGATGGAAAAGTTGAAACTCGAAGCAGCGGTAATGATCCTTGGCAAGCTCTGCATATTGGGGATGAGCTTGACCCGGGGGACAGTATCAGCACAGATTTTAATTCCAGTGCCGTGCTGGAACTTGATAATGGGGTTGTTATTGCTGCTGAATCACTTACACGAATGACCTTGGAGGAGTTAAGCGCTTCGGAGGACAATACAAATACTGAGCTTTCACTGAAGCTCGGAAATGTGCGGGCTGAAGTTAAAACTTCTAAGGGTATGAAGAATGATTTTACCATTCGCAGCGCTAATAGTACTGCATCGGTTCGCGGTACGGTAATTGATGCAGAGATTTTAGGAGACGGAAGCAGTATGATGGTTTTTGCTTGGAATGGAAGGGCGGAAGTAAGAGAAAGCAGAACCGGACGGACTTCCAGTGTCGGTACTCCATCAGCTGATGATAAAGGTTCAAAAGAATCTGAAGAGGATTCAAAAGCGGATGAATCTGATGAAAAGAAGGTGAAAAGGCCTCCACAACGTCCTTCTCGGGGTGTGTATTCTGTTCTTACAGGAGTTCCGGGTGGTGGTTCGATATCACCATTGTCAATGATTCTTGCTGATGCAAAAGTTTCTGCCAGTACTAAACCGCCTGGACCGGGGTTTGTATCGCTTGGATCCGGGAGCAGTATTAACACTTCTGCGGCCTCCTCTTCTGATTTTCAGCCTGATTCTGAAGAGGACATTTTTTCCCCAACACCGCCGCAGAATGCTTCTGTTACTATTACCATAACTGGGCTGGATTAAGGTTCTTTAGAGGCTTGGAAAGTGTTACTGGAAAGGTTTGAGAGGGCCGAATTGGTTCAGATGTCTGGAAAGGTTCAAATGTCTGGAAAGGTTCAAATGTCTGGAAAGGTTCAGATGTCTGGAAAGGTTCAGATGTCTGAGAAAATGAATGAATAGTATGCTTGTTCTGTTTTTTTGAAAGGAGTTTATTCATGGGTGAAAAAGACTGGAAACGCAAATTTACTGTAATCTGTATTACTCTTGTAAGTATTTTTGTAGTTTTCGGTTGTAATTTGTTTAATCCTAATGAATTTGAGCAGACCAGTGATATAGCTATCCGTGCAAGCATACGGAATGGAAAAAGTATTCCTGCTATTGAGCATAGTTCATTTCTTCTTACCATTACTGGTGAGAAGATGGAAGCTATTGAGCATAGTTTTACTTCTGAATCGATTACTGTCAGTGTTCCTGCGGGTCCCTCCAGAGTATTTGTTCTCGAAGCTTTGGATGATGAAGGTACTGTAGTATATCGAGGAGAATCAGAACCTATTGATCTTGAAGGTGGAAAAAATACTGATGTTGAGATAATCTTGCATCAGCTTGAATTTATTGTTGAGTTTAAAGCGGAGGGAGGAAGCAGCCCAAACCCAGAATATAAGCAGGTAACTTTTGATAAAGAATACGGGAAACTTGCAGATACAAGCCGTACGGGGTATGTCTTTAATGGCTGGTGGACTGAGCCTTCAGGGGGAGAGCGGGTTACAGCAGAAACAATTGTTTCAATTACAAATGATCAGACGCTTTATGCCCGATGGACCGCAGAAACGGATACTGCCTACACGGTGGAGCACTATCTGGAAGATCTTGGAGGCGGAGGATACAGTCTTGAGGAGACGGAGTCTCTGAGCGGAGAGACGGATACCGAAGTAACGGCTGATGCGGAAAACTATGCTGGATTCAGCTATGATGCCGGAACAAGCGAGGCGAGCGGCACGATAGCAGCGGACGGATCGCTGGTGCTGAAGCTCTACTACGAGAGAAACAGCTATACCCTGGATTTTGTTAGCAACGGAGATAGCGAGGTTGACCCAATCACACAGGACTACGGTAGTACGGTGACAGCGCCGGAAGATCCGGAGCGAGAAGGATACAGCTTTACTGGATGGGATCCTGCAGTACCTGCGACAATGCCTTCAGCTGATTCAGAGCTGACCGCGAAGTGGAGTCCTGATACCTACACAGTGACGCTAGACCGGGGTGCAGGCAGCGGCGGAAACGGTAGCGTAATGGCGACCTTTGATGCAGAGATGCCCTCAGCAGCGGCTCCGACGCATACCGGCTATACCTTCGGCGGTTACTACACTGAAGAGAATGGAGGCGGGACCAGATACTACACTAGTGATATGAGCAGTGCCCGGAACTGGGACCAGGCTTCAGGAGATACGCTGTATGCGAAGTGGATAGCGGAGTCGGACACGGAGTATAAAGTTGAGCATTACCTGGAGGACCTAGGCGGCGAAGGATACAGTCTCGAGAAGACAGAGACTCTGAGCGGAGAGACGGATACCGAAGTAACGGCTGATGCGAAAAGCTATGACGGATTCAGCTATGATGCCGGAACAAGCGAGGCGAGCGGCATGATAGCAGCGGACGGATCGCTGATGCTGAAGCTCTACTACGGGAGAAACAGCTATATCCTGAGCTTCGATAGTAATGGGGGAAGCGAAGTTGACTCGATTACGCAGGACTACGGGAGTGCTGTGACTGCTCCTGAAGATCCGGAGCGGGAAGGATACAGCTTTACTGGATGGGATCCTGCAGTTCCTGCGACGATGCCGGCAGAAAATATGACGCTTGAGGCTGGTTGGAATCTGAATACGTACAGTATCACCTACATACTTGATGGGGGAGAAAACCACGAGGAAAATCCCGAAAGCTATACGGTAGAGGATGAGACAATCATCCTGGAGGATCCTGAGAAGACGGGTTACAGCTTGGTCGGCTGGTACGAAGATGGCAGCCATGAGAATGAAGTAACGCAAATCGCCTCAGGTTCTGCAGGAGATGTGAGTCTGTATGCGAAGTGGAGTGCGAACAGCTACATGGTCACGCTGAATTCGGGAGCAGGCGGCGGCGGAAGCGGGAGCGTAACAGCGACCTATGCTGCAGAGATGCCCTCAGCAGCGGCCCCGATGCGTACCGGCTATACCTTCGG
>JAIPFS010000052.1 GCA_021736545.1 Spirochaetia bacterium
ACCATGCCGATAATCCAAGGGCCTTGCGGAAGCATTGCACAGTTTCCGTCAATGAAATGCCTGAATGATTCCGGCCAAGTCATGGTCAGTCCAGTTTTGGCTACCCATCCCTTATTTACCATTTCTTCGAAATATCTGAGGGTCCCGCCGTAGATTTCCGAAGGTGCAGCGCCTTCATAGAGAGCTCGCATCAAATCCATTGTTCCCGTTTCTTCCAAAGCAGTGCCAACCTGATCAGTAAAGCCGAAGGGAAACTGGGCATGCTTGTAGGGCCATGTATCGGCGCCGCCGAAAATAATGACATCTTCTCCAGCACTATGCAGTACTTCACAAGCCTGCTCAAATTCCTGCTGAGTTGTAGGTTCTTCCAGACCATATGTTTCAAACATGCGTTTATTATAGAAAATGGCATGCTGAACAACACCACCTGATCCATTGATTGCTACTGTTTTACCGTCAACACTGAGAGCTGCATTGAGAGAAGGAATTTCTGCCTGAATTTTTCCCATGGATGTGTCGGAGACGTCAGCTAGGATACCGAGTTTTCCATAGGCAGAAACCTGCGGAGTCATAAGTACCATCACATCAGGTATATCACCTGCTGTAATTCTTGTTCGGAGCAGTTCCTGATAACGGCTGCCTTCCAGCACTTGGTGATCAAGTTTAATATCAGGGTTGTTCTCCATAAATATACCAATTTCATCATATTCCGTTTCCTGCACTGGCCGCGGGAACCATGTCGTCATGTTTACTTCACTGGAACCACCTTTCCCGCTTTCCTGGGTACCTGCTGCAAAGATGGAACCTGCAGCAAGGAACAGTATCAAACACATAATTGCTGTTTTCTTCATGATAACCTCCAAAGTCATTTTCATAGTAATGCCATGGTAACTGGGTTCCCGTTAATGCGATAGTTATGTGAATACTTTTCTCAGCTCATCTGCAGCATTTTTTCCAGTACTTTTGTACCGGTATTCAACAAACTGACTTAGTTATCTTCAGTCTTCCGTTTTGGTAGTCCGGCTTCTATTCCTATCCGCATTGCTTCAAAACGGTCTTTTGCACGCAGCTTTGCATATATCAGACTTATATAGTTTCTCACAGTCTGTTTACCCAAATTCAAGGCTTCCTCGATATCATTATTTCCATATCCCCGTGAAATGAGCGTAAGCACTTCAAGCTCCCGTTCGGTCAGATCGCTCAGTCGTTCATTTCCGGCAGAAACTTTTTTTTCAGCAAATTTACGATGATGATCAGTAAATCCTTCAGTTACGGAAGGAGACATCAGCACAGCTCCAGCAGCAACACTTTCAAGGGACTTCACGAGAAGATCGATAGAAATATCTTTAAGCAGGTAGCCATGGGCACCGCATTTCAAAGCTTCATGAACGTAGGTATCGTCTGGAAAAGTTGTGAGCATAACAATTTTCACTTCAGGAAATCGTCTGCTGATAATCTTAGCTGCTTCTACTCCGTCCATGACCGGCATTCGTACATCAAGAACAACTATATCAGGTTTGATTGTTCTTACTAAATCAACGGCTTCTGCTCCGTTTGAAGCTATTCCCTCTACTATGAACTGTCCGGAAGATTCTAAAACTTTCTTCAGACTTTCTATGAACAGTACCTGATCATCAGCTAATACAATTCTTTTCAAGTGTTCCGCCGACGAAACTTCTGTCATTACACATCTCCTCCTTCAGCAGAGCTGAATATACCGTATATGATGTAAGGCGGTAAAAAACAATCTCTAAGGCAGCACTAACCGGGAAATTTCTCCTTATGCTGTGCTCCTATAAAACTGCTCCTATAAAACTTCTCCTATAAAACTTCTGTACATACTGGAATAAAAGCGCTTATTCGAAAACCTGGAAGATCGGAATCAATACGTAAATCTCCTCCAACATTCTGCAGCCGCTCCTTCATACCGCTTAAGCCGATACCCATTTCAATACTGTCGGAACCTCTTCCGTCATCATGTACAACCATACTGACTCCTCTATCTTCTTCAAAAAAGGAGACTTCAATCTGTTTCGCCATTCCATGACGAAACGCATTAATCATTCCCTCCTGCAGAATCCGGAGAGCCAGCATATCACGATCTCCGGCAATCCACCGGTCACTGAGATTCCCCCACTCAAACAGAACTTGCGTATCCGTGGCCATATGAAACACTCTTGCTGCCTGAAGAAGGGCCTGTATGCCGCGGATATCATCTTCCTTTCTACTTCTTATCAGTCTTAATATGGAACGAATCTCCTGCTGCCCATCCTGTGACTGCTTAAGGGTCCATGTAAGAAGTTTTTCCAATTCTTTCCGATCCATATCCGTATTTCTTAAACCGGCTTCCATCATCATCCTGATATTCGTCAAAGTATACCCAGCCACGTCATGGATTTCTCTGGTAAGCCTGTTTCTTTCATCCTCCGCCGATCGCTGCCTGGCCGACTGAGCATATGAGAGGAAGTCTTCTCCTGCTCCGCTAAGGCGTTCCACAGTCTCTTTAAGACGAAAATTTTCCCCGCGCTCCCTCAGGAGCTGCCGGCGCCAACTCATTACCAGGATCATAATAAAAATGAACAATCCGTAAGCAATAGTGTGTGCTGTCATCACATCCCAGTTTGAACCAAGAACTTCGGTACCCCATATCCTGCGTTCCATTTGGGTTGCTGCATCAAGAATAAGCAGCCCTGTACAGATAAATACTGATGGGATTGTTCTATGCGTAACTGCAGTATCAAGCATTAGAGAAATCACTAAAAGAAAAGCCGGCCATCGATTACCGCTCAGGGGTATTGCTATGACAAATACAAGAACAGCTCTTGTCCAAAATGCACTTTCCCTGGAAAGTGTTTTTCCCCTGCTGTGAAAAAACAGCATGAGAGGTGTAAACAGCAGGGATGCGGCAAGAACGATTATAAATTCCTGTACCGAGGTATCCGAGGCCTCAAAAGCGCTGGGAAATGCCCCGGGAAAAGCCCTGGGATATATAATTACTGCTGCAAGCTGGATGAGTACAGAAACGACGGCAGATAGCAGAAAGAAAGTAAAAGAGTGATCAGAATAGTATGTATTTTCTGTTCTGCTGCTCTTAGGATTCTGCAGCTGCTGAGTTTGTTCCGTCAAACATCATCCTCCTGCTCTTCAGGCAGAATTTTCTCCTTTTCTGATTCTGATTTCATTTTCACATTACGCCGATACTGTCTTGGAGAAATACCAACAGAATCATGAAAAGACTGGCTCAAATGACTTGAATCGCAAAATCCACAGCTGTAAGCAATTTCCGTGACGGAAGCATTGCCGGCGGCAAGAAGTTCCTTCACTTGTTTGATACGATAGTTTCGAAGGTACTGGGCAGGAGTCATCCCCAAAGCTTCTCTGAAATGACGGTGGAGTGTTCGGGGCGACATACCGGCTACTTTCGAAAGCTCTGACAAGCTGAGTTTTTTATCCGCATGCGTTTCTATGTGAGTTATGACCATAGCAATTTCCAACACTCGGCTCTGTTCCCGATGAGCTGGAGACTGATAGATGCGGGAAAGGAAAACGATCAACTGGATGAGCAGACCTGCTGTCACAGATCGATAACCGCTCTGCTGGTCTTTCAACTCCTTTTCCATGGCGTCAGCGTACAAGACAGCCTGTTTAAGTTGATCACCATCAAGATTGAGCCGAAACCCCTCAATCCCCTTACGACGCAAACCGGGTTCAACATTCAGAAGCGCTCGCACACCCGGAAGAAAAAACAGGCGAGCATCGGCAGCTTTAATTGCCTCGTCAGTAAAAAGAATATTCCTCAGGGTAAGCTCCGTTTTGGTACGGTATGCATGGCTGATCCCCCTGGGGATTAAGTATACATCTCCCCGAGTTATTGGCCAAATACCTTTTTCGATGACATGATCCCCCTTTCCCGCTTCTATAATAACAAGTTCGTGAAACTCGTGGTCATGAAGTACATGATCCCCGTGATGGAACCGCCCTATTGAGATTTCATGTTCTTTGCTCTGTTGAGACAGCCACTGTCGGTCATAATGATTCACATTCGTCATAATAATTCGCTTATGCCATGTTCAATTCAGATACTTACCAGGATTTTTTCTAATTTCAATTCACGGACTCCAACTTTCGGACTCCAACTTTCGTGCTTCAACTTTCGGGCTTCAGTTTTTTTGCAGTATAGTATCCGGCTTCTTCTGCTGTCAAGAAAATACATCTTTTTTGTCTTTTTTTATCAAGAAATGTAAAATTGAACTGTTATAATGCTGAAATAGGTAAAAGAAAAAGTAGAAACAGCCTTTCACAAAGGATGCTATTGGCTCTACCTGAAAGACTGCATAGAGGAGACATATATGAAACAATCAAAAAACCTGCAGAGTAAAAGCGATACAGCAGTATACATATGGCCGGCTTTTACCGGTGATGAGCCGAGGGCTCGTATGTTCTGGCCTGAAGGTATCGGAGAATGGGAAACGGTGAGGAAAGCAGAAAAGAAATTCCCAGACCATAGCTGGCCGCGTAAACCTCTCTGGGGATATGTGAATGAGGCTGATCCTTATGTCATGGAAATGGAAATTCAGGCCGCGGCGGATCATAATGTAAATGTATTCATATATGACTGGTACTGGTACGATCAACGGCCTTTTTTGGAATCTTGTCTGAATAACGGATATCTGAAAGCCCGTAATAATGATAAAGTAAAGTTCTATCTCATGTGGGCAAACCATAATGTAAATAATCTTTGGGACATTAGGCTTTCACATGATGTGGAAGAAAATATTATCTGGAAGGCGGGAGTCAATCAAAAAGAATTCGAAAGAATTAGCCGCAGGCTAATAGAAAAGTACTTTCACCATCCCTCCTATTACCGAATTGACGGCAAACCGGTTTTCATGATCTACGACTTGCAGACATACATCGACGGGCTCGGAGGTATTAAAGCTGCGGCAGAATCCTTGGATCAACTCAGGAAGACAGCTATTCGTTCAGGACTTCCAGGCCTCCATCTGCAGACCACAATGCGCAGCAGCGGATTCAATCTAAGTGGTATCGACACCTCTCAGCCGATATCGCAGCATAAAACTATTCATAGTCTGAACTTCGACAGTGTTACCCACTATCAATTCGTGCATTTTACGGATATCGACAGGGATTACCAGAAAATTATTGCAGATGTCGAAACTGAATGGGAACGCATTGACCAGAACTACAGCATCCCCTATATCCCCCACATCTCAGTAGGATGGGACAACAACCCAAGATTTACCACCTTCCGCCCCGGTATTGTCCGAAATAATAGCCCGGAACAGTTTGAACAGGCTCTTCAGAAAGCAGCAGAATTTCTTGATAAACGCCCCCAGCAGCCTCAGCTTGTTACTATAAACAGCTGGAATGAATGGACAGAAACCAGCTATCTCCAGCCCGATAATCAGCACGGCTATGGATATTTGGAAGCTATTAAGAAGGTTTTCGGCTAGAAAAGAGAGCAGAAAGAGACTTGGAAAGCAGGGATAATTCAGAAATCAGATTCAGGCTGATGCTTACGTCATGCACTTTGAGTACTTTGCTGTGGAGAAATTCCCGCTGCAAGCTATACGTGCTGTCTTCAATCAATACGCTGCAGTCTTCTCCTACATGCGCTTCATGTCGGGATCACTTTCCGGAGGATGAGTCTTCATGTACTCATGCTCCTCCACCACGTGCTTCAGGTACTCTCCGATACGCCACTTACGGGCATGGGGAGTCACCATGGCAAAAACAATTTCCCGTTTCTTCTGAAAAATGCTTTTCACACCTCGCATAACCACCAGCACATCGTCCTTTACGGCGGCATCAACAAAAACCGCTTTATTGGTATGTGAAGGGCTGGCAGCTTCCATCTGCTCCGCCGGGGAGAGGACTTCATAGGGCAGAACTTCACGTTCACCCCGTTTCAGCATATCTGCGGCGGTATCAAGAATACTGCCCACTACTTCATGTTCAATCTTCGGAATAATGGGGATAAAATGGATTTTTGCGGTCCGATTCTGCTCTTTCGCAACATACTGCTCAATAACTTTCCCAGCCATATCAAGTTCTTCCTGGGTAAAACCGTCGGTGAGACATACAATATGATCAAGCTGCATAGCTGAACTCCTTTTCAGTAATTTTTCTCCACGGACACATCAGACTCATCAGGCTCATAAGGGCTTACACTTTTCTCCGCCAAGCAATGCAATGTGCAATGACTCTCCCAAGTAAGAATCAAAAGCAGGCTAAACCACCCAGCAGGCTAAACCACCCAGCAGGCTAAACCACCCAGCAGGCTAAACCACCCAGCAGGCTAAACCACCCAGCAGGCTAAACCACCCAGCAGGCAGCGTAATGATTGGGGGAGACTTCCTTGAGGGGAGGATACTCCTCCCGGCACTTATCTATAGCAAAAGGACAGCGAGGATGGAAATGACAACCCTTGGGAGGATCAATCGGTGAAGGAACATCCCCCATGACAATCCGCTTTTTCTCCTCTCTGCCCCGGGGCTCTGTTGCCGGGAAAGCCTCAAAAAGAGCCTTTGAATAGGGATGGACATGCTTCCTTACCAGCTCTTCCTTGTCCGCAATCTCCACCACCCGGCCGAGATACATCACCAGAATCCTGGTGGCAATAAATTCCACAACCGCCAAGTCGTGAGCAATAAAAAGATAGGTAAAATCATGCTTCTGCTGCAGATCCAGCAGTAAGTTAATAATCTGCGCCTGGACTGAGACATCCAAAGCTGAAACAGCCTCATCACAGACAATAAACTCAGGATCCAAAGCCAGGGAACGGGCAATACCGATACGCTGCCGCTGACCTCCGGAGAACTGGTGCGGATAGCGTCGTCGATAGAGCGGATTGAGTCCAACCTCCTCCATCAGATGATTCACCCGTTCCCGAATCTCTGCAGCGGAACCAACTTGATGAATACGCAGCGGCTGCCCGATGATTCCTCCCACATTTTTCCGGGGATTCAGGGAAGAGTAGGGATCTTGGAAAATCATCTGCATCTGTTTCGTAAGTTCGTGCCGTTCGCTCTTGTTCAAGGAAAAAATCTCCCGGCCGCGATACAGCACTTCTCCATCAGTTTTGTCATACAAGCCCATCACCGTTTTACCCAGAGTCGATTTCCCGCAGCCGGACTCCCCGACAATGCCGAGAATCTCTCCATTAAGCACCTGCAGGGAAACGTCATCCACAGCCTTCAGAATGGAATCACCATGCTTAATCGACTGGTTCTTTATGGTAAAATGCTTCTTGAGATTATTCACCTCTAAAAGATAGTCTTTATCTGCTTTATTCATCACGATGCTGTCTCCTGTCTACCTTGTCATAATGGTGGCACCACACTTCATGCCCCTCCCCTACATGCGTCCCCTCAGGGAAGGAAGCAGAACAGGTTTCATCGGCATAAACACAGCGATTTGCAAAAGGACATCCGTCGCCCAGAGTCAGCAGATCCGGAACCGTCCCTGAAATCGCCTCAAGACGCCGGGCATTTCTGTATTTTTTGTTTGAAGGTAAAGAATTAAGCAAGCCGAGGGTATAGGGGTGATGGGGCTCTTCAAAAATTTGGTACACATCCGCCTCTTCCACCTTCCTTCCGGAATACATAACCACCACCCGGTCGGCCATCTCTGCTACTACTCCCATATCATGGGTAATCAGCAGAATAGACATCTCAATCTTCTGCTTCAATTCAGCCAGAAGGTCAAGTATCTGCGCCTGAATCGTTACATCCAGAGCTGTAGTAGGTTCATCGGCGATCATCAATCCAGGTTCTGGTGATGCTAAAGCCATAGCAATCATCGCCCGCTGCCGCATCCCCCCGGACAATTGATGCGGATAACTGTACGCTCGGTCTCGGGGAGATGGAATCTTAACCAGATCCAGCAATTCCACCGCCCGCTCCATGGCCTCTTCCTTTTTCATCCCCTGATGCGTCATGAATACATCGGCAATCTGGTATCCCACAGTAAAGACCGGATTCAGCGCCGTCATAGGCTCCTGGAAGATCATGGAGATCTGCGTACCACGCAGCTTTTCGATTTCACCCTTGGGAAGCTTCAGGAGGTCTCGCCCCTGAAACATAATCGATCCGCTCTCAATTTTTCCCGGCGGCATTGGAATCAGCTGATTGATGCTGTGGGCGGTAACCGATTTGCCGCAGCCCGATTCGCCCACCAGGGTCAGCGTTTCTCCACGGCGTATTGTAAGCGAAAGATCTCGAACCGCTCGGACAACACCCCGCTGTACGTTGAACACAACATTCACCCCGTCCATTTCCATCAGCAGTTCGTTATTCTTTTTATAGGCCTCAGCTGCATCTGCTGCAGCCTGCTTCTCTTTTTTCCTCTTTTCCATAATCAGTCCCTCATCCTCGGATCAAGAATATCACGCAGTCCGTCTCCGAGCAGGTTGAATCCGAGAACTGCCAGAAGAATGGCAATACCGGGAAAGGTCACGATCCACCAGGCGTTGGTGATAAACTCCTTAGA
>JAIPFS010000053.1 GCA_021736545.1 Spirochaetia bacterium
AGACTCTACAAATACTTTGGTCTTTACATCCTTATTGTTCACTCTACCTTCTTCATTTTTACCGTTTTTTTCAATTTTTTTATCATTTTCAGGCATAATTGTTTTTCCCATTTCAATATTTACTATTTAATAATACTTTTTGTATATTTTTTATTGTTATTGTATACACAATAGACCCCATATATACATTTGTCAACATTTTTTTTTGTTCCTTTTGTTTTTTTTGATTATTTTTTTAAAGGTGTATATATTTCTGATGGTTATTTTTCCAAGGTTTTTAGTCTTACCTCTGATGGTTAGCTGTTTTTTCCTCATGGTTTCCTCCTTCAACAAGTACAACAGAGGTCCAGTTTTATTTTTCAGTTCAGTTTTATTACAGGTCATCAGATTTGACGATTACATTTACATACCAATTGAAAAAAAGCTGTGAACTAGGAATCTAATTCATCGCCCTTTTACAGTTTTTATGTCTTTATGTCTTTATGTTTGCTGTTTTTTTTAGTTCTTTCGTTTGTGTGTGTGAATTTTTTCTCCGAGACGATTTCCACAAACCTTCCACGAAACAATTCCCGTATTTTGCTGATGCCTGACGCCTGGGAACTGCCCACTTGATAAATTGACCAGTTTAAGATGTGGATTTTTTCTCCGAGACGTTTTCCAAACAACTCTATTTCATGAAAAAAAATGAATTTTTCCATACTTGTTTAACTTTAAAAAATGTAATCAATAATCTGTTATTCACTTTTTCAGGTAAGGTTGTAATTGATGAGATAAACTATTTATTTCCTTTAAATGTATAGTTTTGAAACATAGTTCTTCTGCTGCACGGACATTCTCCCATGTATCATCAATAAAAAGAGTCTCTTGAGGGGGCAAATTATAATTGCTGAGCAAAATTTGATAAATGGAGGGATTAGGTTTTACTTTTTTTACAAATGCAGAGACCACACCTCCGGTAAAATATTGAAAAAAGTTGTAATGGGTTTTTGCAAAAGTAAAAGCTTCTTTATGATAATTTGTCAAATAAAATAATTTAAAAGCTTTTTCGTGCAAATTCTTTAACAGCCCAATGTTATCATCAATTGGGATAAGTAATTCATCAATATAAAAAGCTTCTGCTAACATCTCTGTATCCTGGGGATTCCTTTCCAAAATTTTTGCTAATGCTGTTTCTCGAGAAATAATTCCTAAATCTAAATTAACCCATTCCACACTATTGTAAATCTCTTTTTGTATAAACTTAACTTCTTTTGATGAGTAGCCTTTTTCCTTCAAAAATTGTTCTGGTTTAAATTGTAAAAGTACATTACCTAAATCAAATACAATATTACGTACCATCTGCTTTCCTTTATTATAAAATATACTCACCAACTATAAAACTTAGATACTTCTGGTATCGTTAGCCATTCTAGTTGATTTAAATTACTCATCATATTTGACCTATTAAAATGTCTTACCTCATTTGATTTAATTGCCAATTTGTTTGTAAAGGAAAGAGCTTCAAAGATTGTTTTTTCTTTTAAAATATTTACTTGAGAATCAAAATGGCATAAAAACAATTTTTCGCATGTTGAGGTAAGAGCTCCAGCAACTGCTTGTCTTACAGAAGAATGTCCATTTATATTTAAGTATTCTTCATCCTTGGCAAAACCACTAGCTTCATGGATAAGCACAGTTATTGGAGAAAATGTTTTAAGGATCTCTGGAATAGGAGAAGTGTCAGATGTATAAAATAATTTATGATTTTCAGTATTTAATAGCACGCCAGAAGTAGGTACTGCATGATCTACGGGTATTAATACTATCTCCATTTCACCCGTTTGCGGCATGCTTTCAATGTTTTTTTCGGTAAACATGATCGTCTCAAAAGGGAGTATACCATCAAATCCAAATAATGAAAGAAGACCATTTATAACAGCCATGGTTTCTTGATTCGCCAAGATATATAGCGGCTTTTCTCTCCCCATCAGCATAAGGTTCTGCATGAGAAAAGGTAATCCATATATATGATCAGGATGAGCATGTGTAATAATTAAATAATCTAATTCCTGAGGTGAAAAGCCAATACTGCTAATCAATTTTGCTGAATCTCCTGGACAATCAATCAAAATTGTAACTTTTCCTTTTTTTATAAAAATTGAAGTTGTGGTGTTATCACCATAGGGTAATGCACCAGAAGTACCCAAAAAACAAAATTCCATGTATAAATCCCTCTAAGCTGTTAAGTTATAAAAACAATGAATTTCTTACCATTAAATACAAAGAAAATATTATTAGGTCATCAGTTTTGAACCCTAATCAGAACTGAGAAATGTAGAAGATGAAATCATCCTTTGATACCCGATGAAACAAAACTATTAATAAAGCGTTTTTGAAATACTAAAAAGCAAATTAAAAGCGGAGCTATGACAATCAATGTTGCAGCGGAAGTCAAAGTCCATTCAGGACTGCTTTCGGTTGATTGAGTCAGCATTGCCAAACCCACTGTTAACGGTCTTGATTTAACTGAATCGGTTACCATTATCGGCCAAAAGAATTCATTCCAATGGTGGGTAAGACTTACTAAACTGAAAGCTATCAGAGATGATTTTGTAAGCGGCAGTAAAATTGAAATAATAAATCTGATAGAACCGCAACCCTCCATTTTTGCTGCATCTTCCATAGCACCGGGGATTGACATAAAAGCTTGTCTCATTAAAAAAACGCCATAAGCAGAAGCAAAATAAACTACACCAATTGCAGGAATGGTATCGATCATATTCAGAGATGCCAATGTCATATAGTTTGGGATCACTAGGCTTTGCGGAGGAATCATCATTTGTAAAAGAAAGATGATAAACAAGACGTTTCTTCCTTTAAATTTCATTCTGCCAAATGCATAAGCTGCCAGACTAATCGTGACAACCTGCACAGCTAAAACCATTACAACAAGAATTATTGTATTCAAATAATAACGGCCCCAAGAAGCAACAGATAATGCATTGATAAAATTATCAAATTTAATCTGTTCTGGAAGCCATTTAAAATCCATTGTCATCAACTCAGGAAGTGATTTAAAAGCCGTACTCAGTATTAATAAAAAAGGAATGAGGATAATAAAAGAAGTTATCAATAAAAAGCTGTGACTAAAGATCTTATTTATTTTTATCATAAAGGTTTCCTTTTCTATTATTCGTTTTCATAATATACTTTTTTCCCTACTGTTTTGAAAATAATCACAGTAACTAATAAAAGTGATAATGTCAGAGCTGCTGTTATCGCTGATCCAAAGCCTCTGTTGTAATACTTAAAACCTTCTTCATATAAATAGTAGACAATCATATTCGTAGATTCAAAAGGACCGCCTTGTGTCATGATATAAACCTGGTCAACTGCCTGAAATGAATCAATAATACTAGTAATGAAGACGAAAAAGGTGTATGAGGAGAGCATAGGAAGAGTTACGGCAAAAAACCGTCTCACAGCACCAGCACCGTCAATAGTTGCGGCTTCATTAAGTGATCTAGGGATATTCTGGAGTCCTGCAAGAAAAAAAAGTACATAATAGCCTAATCGTTTCCAAACTCCAACCGCTATGAGGCAACCCAATGCTAAATTTGGATCATTTAACCAGTTGTGACTCGGTATTCCAAATTTTCTGAGAAAACTGTCCAGAACTCCATACATAGGTATAAATATCCACATCCAAATAAGTGCAGCGGCAGCCATAGGAATCATGGTAGGATAAAACAATGCTACTTTGTAGGTATTTTGCAGCTTATTTACAGAATCTAGTTTTAAGGCTAAAAAAAGGGATAAAATAAAACCAATTGTAATTGTAAGGAAAGAATAAACAAGGGTATTTTCCAATACCTGCCCTAATTTAGCAGAGGTTATCATCTCTTTATAATTTGCAAACCAGACAAATTTACCCATAGGGTAATTTAAGTTAAGATGGTAAAAACTTGTTTGAACAGCTTTTACTATTGGATAATATGTAAATACTGTTAAAAAGAAAAATGCAGGCAGCAGATATATATACGGCTTTATCCGCACAGACATACGTAATTGCATAATAGGTCCTTTTTTGTATGCTTACTGGCTGTAGTACAGGGCAGTACAGTAGTACAGTAGTACAGAGCAGTACTGCAGCCAGTTTTGTAATTGTTGTAAGCTTTTAATTATTAATAATCTTTTAAAATATTATCAGCTTCTTTTTGAGCTGCTTTAAGAGATTCATCCACATCGCCACCTGCAAGTATTTTTTCAAGCGTACTATTGACAAGTTTGTTTATTTCATTCACATGATGAGTCATCATGTTCCTCTCCATATCTGACTGTGTCAATTGCTTATAGGCAGTCAAAGCTTGTGGCCATTCGTCTGTATATGCTTTATAAACAGGAACTTCAAAAGCAGCTTCTTTGACAGGAATATAACCAGAACCCATACTCCATTTAGCTGTATTTTCTGGTTTAGTCATCCACTTTATAACTTCCCAAGCAGCATCTTGTTTTTCTTTGCTTGTCTTTAGGATGAAAAAGTTTCCGCCACCCTCTATTGCAACCTGACGTTCACCTGCAGGAAGAAAAGCAGTCCCAAATTCATCTTTCATTGTTCTCTTTATATATCCTAAAGCACCAGTTGAGTTATAAATCATAGATGCAGCTCCAGCAGCAAAATCACTCACTGTTTCTGACCATTGCTTGATAGCCGGCATACTCCCCTGGGAAATCATTGTCTTCATGTAATTCAAAGCCTCTCTGGCCTCCGGTGAATCAATATTCAACTTTGTTCCTTCTTCATTATCCAGTGTTCCGCCAGCCTGTAGTACAAGAGGTTTGAACAGCCAGAAATTAATAGCCAGTTCCATCCCCCACCGTGTTACATTACCCTTATCATCTTTTTTGACAAGTTTAGTTGCTGCTTCAATAACTTCATCCCATGTTTGGGGAGGATTTTCCGGATCCAATCCTGCTTCGGCAAAATGTTCTTTGTTATAATAGAACATTGGAGTACTACGCTGCCAAGGAATAGACCATAGTTTGCCATCATGTTTACCTATTTCCAGAAAAGCCTGAATGAATTCATCGGTATATGCTTTGCCTCCTTCTTGTTCAATATAGGAATCAAGTGGTATAATTGCATCGATGTCTTTTAGAGACAATAAATTTGGAGCGTCCAGAACAGCCAATGCCGGGGGGTTTCCGGATAAAAAGGCTGTTCTGGCTTTTTCTAGTGCTTCTGTATAACCACCGGCAAATACTGCTTCAACTTCAATTTCATCCTGTGAACTATTGAAATCAGCAACCATGTCTTCCATTATTTTGGCTAGCGGTCCAGCTACGCCTACTGGATAATACATCTTAATTGATGTTACTCCCGAACTATTCTCCTGATTCCCGCTTGCAAAAATATTGCCCATTCCAAACAATAAAATAAGCAGGAGTACCAGTAACAATCTTGTTTTTTTCATAAAAAAACTCCTTTTGTATTTTTTCATTACATCTTTCCGATGTAAGATTTTCTCTTTATGAATTTTGTCGAAATAACATCTTTGGTGTACTGAGGAAACTCTGAATTGTGCTGGATATACTTAATAGCGAAATAGAGTCTTTGGAAAGCTGTCGCTCCAAGTTCTTCAATATTCTGGTCAATTGTGGTTAGCGCAAACAATTCAGCAATCTCAAAATTTGCATATCCGGTGACTACAGCGTTTCTGTTATCCATTTCCAGTGAACGCAAAACCGGAACTGCAATTATGTCAGATAAACAAATAAAGGCGTCAGTTTTGGGATTCTTCTTAAGAGCTTCAATATACGCTTTTTTCCCCTCTGCGTAGCTGTATGTATCAAGAAAAACAACATTTTTATCCTCACTAAAATCAATTCCATTCTTCTTTAAAGCCTCAATAAAATAATTATACTTCTCTTCCCGTTGATTATAATTATTTAATTTCACAGATAGGAGAACAGGATTTTTACATTTTTGTTCAACCAAAACATGTTCCATCAGGTTGGCAATTTCTCCTACTTCAGAAAAAGCACTTCCCACAAAGGGAATATCTGTATCTTCTTTTCGAGGATTTATATGAAAAACTGGTAGGTGCATATTCTTTAAAGGGATGAGATCCTCTCCTGTTACTACAGAAGAAACCACTATTACTCCATCCACAAGACCCAGAAAAGGAGCTTTATTGAAAAACTCTTTCTCTCTTCCCTCCCCTACATCATATATATCAATGTAATACCCGAATTTATCGGCTTCACTTTTTATTCCTTTGAGGATATCAATATAATATTCTGTTGAGGGGCTCTGTGAAATTGGTGCAATATAAGCAATACTCATTTTGTCAGATGATCGTAATTTTTTGGCTGCAGTAGATGGATAATAGCCCAGCTCAATAACTAATTGATCCAACTGACTCGCAAGTTCTTTTGAGATAGATCCTTTTTTATCGTTAAAGTAATTTGATACAGTAGATATTGAAACATCACATAATGCAGCAACAAGCTTTAAGTTTACGGACTGGGAAGATTTTTTGCTCTTTTCTTTCCAAGATTCTAATCTCAACTTAACTGTTTCTTCTGAAACATCAAGTATTTTACCAATTTTTTTAAAATTAATATTCATTAGTCGTTCCTTATCGTTTTACTTTTTTTTATACTAAAACGTTTCACCTAATTTGTCAAGAAAATTATTTCTCAATTTAGGGGCTATGCTATGTTCAAATCCTACTTAATCCAATAGTTAAAAACCATCTATATGCGATTGCACACTTAATATTTGTATTCTTTTTATCTTTAATTAGAAATGTGGATTTTTTCTCCGAGACCATTTCCACATATTTTTATCGTCCAATAATATAGCAGACTATAAACATAGCCGCATTTTATGGTGAGGGCAATGAACCATTTCAGTTTGTGTTTGTTTTTACCCGGTTGAATCTGCCTTATACCCGGTTAAATTTACCGCTATGCTCGTTTTATGTCCGCTTTATGTCCATTTCTACCCGGTTTGATTCAATGCCGTTTTCGCCATTTAATCAACAAGTACTTAATTACTTAATACAAATTTATTTTTTTAGCAAGCATTTACTCAGCAAGCACTTATAAATTGCTAAAGATAAGTTTAAGGATTTCGTAATTACAACTTTTTTGCTGATGCCTGACGCCTGCGTTCCGCCCATCTGAAAATGTGGATTTTTTCTCCGAGACCATTTCCAAACCCTAGTAAGCCTTGTAAGCCCTAAGCTCCACCATTCAATCCATGCTCATCCCACCATCCAAGTCATCCCACCATCCAAGTCATCCCACCATCCAAGTCATCCCACCATCCAAGTCATCCCACCATCCAAGCCATGCAAGCCATCCAAGCCATGTTCTTTCAGCAGATAAATGCCGATTGATAAAGCTCCTGTTCAGGAAAAGGAATTTCATATTTTTCAGCGTATGTTCTCCAATGTGATACAGCATGTTTTATCTCATCCACTCGAACAGCTGCAATATGAGGTTCAACCCTGAAATATGGAGCAACCTGTTTGACGAGATCTACACTTAGTGAGTTGTCATTTTCATCAACATTAAGAGATAAGCCGCCACGACCTGGGTTCGGATTGACATCAAAAACGGGAGAGAGTCGCCAGCCTTTCGGAGTAAGAATAAAGCCATGATTCCTCAAATGATCATCCGTGTTAGAAATACAGATGGAAAACGCTATTCTGTTCCATAATTCCTTAAGATCCTTATCGGGATCCCCTCCATATTTCATAATCAGTTCTGCAAGCTCAAGATAACTCGCCCCAGCAGTATGATCCATACCATCGGAATAACCAAGCAAAGTTATAGCAGAAGCGTAATGTCTTCTCTTTCCAGCATTTCCAGCATTTCCAGCACTTCCAGCATTATTTCTATCAAATCTTTTAACAAGATAGGTGTGGAATGAACTTGAATACCGTTCTGCACGCGCATCGGGAACACGTAAACCAGCCCGTTCAGCCAAATGGTGTGCAGTCATTTCCCAAGCTCCAATATTAAAAATATCATTTCTGCTTGGAAACTTTGCAATCCAGACGCTGCCATCTTTTTCACAAATATTTGCCTTAGGTCGTGCTCCGCCGAGGGAAGATCCAGGTGCAAACAGCTGATGCAGCCATGGCGCAGCCTTTTCTAGTTCCTGATTATCAGCATTCTCTTCAAATTTCCATGCACTGTGCTGTAATTCACGAATATCTGAAATAGGAGGACAGCTTAAATATGTCTCTTCGGCCTCAAAAGGCCCATCAATTGAAAGTTTATAGCGAAGGGCTCCCATTCGCACAGCATCAGAAACTCCAAGAAAAAAATCAAGATCATTCAGTACAACAGGTTTTCTTCCATCTCTCTTTGCAAACAGCTGTTCTCTCCGCTGCATAAGCAGCTTTCCCCATCTATCAGGTGCGGAGTCAAGAAACATCCCAAACATTTTCGATCCGCTTTC
>JAIPFS010000054.1 GCA_021736545.1 Spirochaetia bacterium
GGAAAAGGCACTAAATGAGTATGAATTTACACTCATAGATAAGTATCAGCATAAAAAAAATATTCGCATATTTATTGATATAATTCCTGGAACAAATAATAGTATCGCATCCCTGCTTGATATAAGTGAACAAAGACAATTGGAAGAGGATTTACGTAATACAATCGGTTTATTATCCTCCCTTGTCAATTCAATACCTGATCTGATTTTTTACAAAAGCCCTGAGGGATTCTATCAAGGCTGCAATCCAAGTTTTGAGCAGTTCATAGGGAAAAATGAAAAAGAGATAATCGGTAAAACAGATTATGATCTTTTTGACAAAGAGACGGCGGATTTTTTTCGCTTCCATGATAAGAAAATGTTTGCCCAGATGGAAGCAGCCAGAAATGAGGAATGGATAAACTATCCTGATGGTGAAAAAGTTTTATTAGAGACCATTAAAGCTCCCTACAAAAATGCTGATGGAAAACTCCTTGGCTTGATTGGAATCGGCAGGGATATTACAGCCCGCCGAAAAGCGAATGATGAGAAAGAAAACTTAATAAAACAGCTGCAGCATATCCAGAAATTAGAATCAATTGGTCGCTTGGCTGGCGGCGTTGCCCATGATTTCAATAACATGCTCAATGTCATTACCGGATTTACTGATTTATCCCTGGAGCAGACTCCGAAAGCTAATCCAATTTATTCGCACTTGACGGAGGTACAAAATGCAGCTCAGCGTTCTGTAGATATTACGAAAAAACTCCTTGCATTTGCTCGAAAACAGAATATTGAGCCGAAAAAAATTGATCTGAATAAAACCCTTGCAAACATGCTGAAAATGCTGAGACGTTTAATTGGTGAAAATATTAAACTGGATTGGGTTCCGGATGATGCACTCTGGCCGATACAGGCTGACCCGAGCCAAATTGACCAGATTATCACAAACCTTTGTATTAACGGTAGAGATGCTATTGATGGAGAGGGAGAAATCTCAATCGAAACCAAGAATATCTCTTTAGATGAGGAGTACTGCGCCAACCATGTTGGTTTCCTGCCCGGCAATTTTGTTGTGCTAACAGTTACTGATAACGGCTGCGGAATGGATAAGGAGACCCAAAGCAATATTTTTGAGCCCTTCTTCACCACGAAAGACGTTGGAAAGGGATCTGGACTGGGATTATCTACGGTATATGGAATTGTTAAGCAGAATAAAGGCTTTATAAACATTTACAGTGAAATCGGCGGCGGTACGTCTTTCAGGATATACCTGCCCCGCTATGCAGATACCAGTAAAGAGTATGAACAAATTCCTCATTACAAAACACCAAAGGGTAATCGAGAAAGCATACTCATTGTTGAAGATGAGCAGTCAATCAGAATGCTGACAAAATGGATGCTGGAGAAATTGAACTACTCGGTAGTTGTCGCAGACTGTGCCGAGAATGCTATTTCAATTGCTGAAAACCAAGAGAATAATATAGACATGCTTATTACTGATGTAGTCATGCCAGAAATGAATGGAAGGGATTTATCAGAAAGACTGAAGAAGATCATACCTCAGCTTAAAGTTTTATATATGTCCGGCTATACGGCTAATGTAATTGTTCACAAAGGGATACTGGAAAAAGGCCTGCACTTTATGCAGAAACCGTTTTCGCAGTTTGACCTTGCCGCTAAGGTGAGAGAGACTCTTGATGATTAATAGATAGAAAATTGAAGTACAAATTTCAGGTAATGCTTCTGTAGTACTGTCACAACAAAAATCCTTTACTGATATCTCCTTTACTGATATCTCATCCACTTAATTATTTCCCGGAATGTATGACGGTTTCCCGTAAGCAGGATACCGACTCGGAAAATTCGTGCCGCACCGTAAATCATCAGAATAATAGAAATAATCAGTATTAGAAAACATAGAAGCAGTTCCCACACAGCAGGCATATTTACCAGAACCCGGGTGAACATCACCATGGGGGAAGTAAGCGGAAAATAGGAAAGGATTACACTGAAAACTGAATCAGGGTTCATAACTATGGGAGACATCATAACCATGGGAAATACAAGGAACATAATAAGCGGCCAGGCTAGCTGACCAAGATTCTGTTCATCCTCCGCCGCCGATCCCAGGGCAGCATATGCTCCGGCGTAGAGGGAAAATGCCATGAGGAAAAACAGCAGGAGAAAGCCCAAACTTACCGCATTCAGACTTGCCGGCAGGCTAATATCAAACTGGGGTCCCAGAAAGAGAACGATGAGCAGACCGGTACTGATCCAAATGAGATATTGGAGAAGGCCTGCAGCCCCGATTCCGAAAATTTTCCCGAACATTATTTCATGGGGGCGAGCTGAAGAGAGGAGTATTTCAACTGTTTTTGAAGTCTTCTCTATTACTATTGATCTCCCAATCATCTGTCCGTAAAGGAGGATTGACATATATAGTAAGAGAATAAAAGAGATTGCCGTTATCATGATGCTGAAGATTCCCTGGCTCTCCTCTTCATCTCCGGATTTACTCAGTTTTTTCACCGTCATATCCGGTACAGAAGAAAGTTGCTTAATCTCTTCAGGTTCAAAACCGGCTGAAGACATGCGCTGGGAGACAGTATAATTTCCAAGGACTGATTTAATGGTCTCAGAAATAACCACATCCGTTCCAGTTTTTGAGTAATAATAAAAGGTTTCCGCTTCCAGCATATTCTCAGGAATCTCAAGGATTCCCTGCATATTCTTCTCCTCCAGCAGTCGCTCCTTCATTTCTTCCAGACTGCTGCCCTCTTCAATTATAACGCCTTTATCGCTGAAAGCCGCCTGCAGAACAGCGCTTACTTCCGGATTTGAGCCGACAACACCGATTACTGACCCCTCCTGCAGGTTATCCATGCGACTCGATAAGAGACTGGGAATGACAGATACGGCTAATATGAGAAAGGGGCCAAGGATAGTGATAATGATAAATGTCCGAGTTGCCGTAATTCCATGAAATTCATGCCTGGCTATGGTAAAAAGTTTCTTTCTTCTCATAGTATCTCCCCATTGCCTATCTCTTCCTGTATCTTTTCTCTTCCTGTATCTTTTCGTATCACTTTTTTATTTCTTAACTAATGACACAAAAATACTATGGAGCGATGGTGATGCAATTTCAAATTTTCTTATAGAGAGCCGTCCAGCCAGAGATTTCAGCAGGACATTTGAATCAGCCTCTTCTTTAAGATCTATTTCAAAATATCGCGGATACCGAATAACCTTTTCAACTTCCGGAAGCCCGTCAATGAAGCTTCCATCACCGGAAAATTCTATTGTCACCGACCGTTTCCCGAATCGATCCTTTATTTCGTTGAGGGAACCGGATAAAAGCTCTTTCCCTTTATTTACGAGTAAAATATTACTGCAGATTTTTTCTGCCTGTTCCATAATATGGGTTGAAAAGAGCACGGTCTTACCCTGATCGGCAATTTCCTGTATGGCATTTCGTAAGAGGTCCGTACTCACCGGATCAAGGCCTGAGAATGGTTCATCAAAAAAAACTATTTCAGGGTCATGCACAACGGATGCGATAAACTGCACTTTCTGGGCCATACCTTTTGAGAGTTCTTCAATCTTGCTTTTTTTCCAATCCTGGAGATCGAAGGTATCAAGCCAGTAGTCGATATTTCTTTGAATCTGATCATCAGGCTTGCCCTTGAGCCTGCCGAGATAGAGGAGCAGGTCATTAACCCGTTTCTTTTTATACAAACCCCTCTCTTCAGGCAGATAGCCGATCCTATCCTTATCCTCATCCCTTAGAACTTTCCCGTCAAAAAGGATACTGCCCTGGTCAGGAGCGATAATATTCATGATCATTCTGATGATGCTGGTCTTACCGGCTCCATTCGGCCCAAGAAGTCCGAATATTTCACCCCTCCTGGTAGAAAAGGAGACTTCGTTTACGGCAGTTATATCGCCGAATTTTTTTGTAACCTGCTTCAGTTCTATCATAGATACTATGTACTCCCAAACTTCTTTTCCTCTGCTGCATGTTTCAGTATTCTACTCGATTTTCCGATTTATTTACAGAGAAAAAATTATCTATTTGAGAATCTGAAAATCAATTGGATCTGTTGGCTCACCGCCGATTGAAGCACGTATTGTAGCAATTCCTCTCTCCTCAAATGCAGAGGCCACGCGCTCCTGCAGCTCCTTACCGGGAGTAAGAGCCAGCATATACCCTCCTCTGCCTCCGCCGGTTACTTTTGCTCCATAGGCACCAAGAGAATTGGCTAAATCACACAATTCAATAAGCTTTTCATGGGATAAGCCCATCTCTTTCAAAATCTCATGGTTTTCGTTCATTATCTGTCCCGTTCGTTTCAGATCACCCTGAGAAATGGCTTGTCCGAGTTCTTCAACTTGTTCGCGAATGCGAGCCAAGCGACTGTTAAATACCTCGGGACTGCTTCTCTCCTGCTCCTCAAGAAATCCTTTCAAGGATGCTGTATTGGAAGTTATACCGCTGTTCCCCAGGACAACTTCAATCGGCTTTGAAAGATGTATTCTGGTAAACTGCTTCACTTCATTCGGGAGGATTTGGTACTTTATCACCCCCCCATATGTTGAAACCGTATTATCCAAACCGCTGGGAAGTCCATGATAGCCGAACTCGCCCTCCCATGCGGCATGATTCACATCCAGGATATCCATATCCAGCTTAAACAGATCATTACACGCCCGTACAAAAGAGACACAAATGGCTGCACTTGCGCCGACACCGCTTCCAGCAAGGAGATCCCCTTCAACAGTAATTTTTATAGGGTTTTTCTCCAGATCGAGACCCATCACTGAAACCATTCTGTCAAAAGATGCTTTGCAGTCCTCTTCTTTCGCCTTTTTATATCCCGGTACTTCAATTCTTCTGTCATCGAGGATCCAGCCGGAGCCTGTATCCCTAATTTCAACTCTGCATGCAGTCTGGAAGGGTATAGCTGCTAAAATCGCCGGGATATTCCATAATACAAACTGATCTCCGATTAAAATTGTTTTTCCGAATCCTTTTCCTTTACCTTCTTTCACGTTTTCCCTCCTCGGTCTCTAATATTTGTTCAATTTCCTGAATAAGCTGTTTTTCCTTTCCAATTTCTATTGATGCAGCTGCAGAATACCCCAATCATTTTCACCCCCATCGGTTGAAATCGATTCTTTACATTAAACCACTGAAGGTGTTCTGTGGTTTGCAGATTTTGTTTTAATTCGGTAATTTCCCTGGTAAAAATTTGATCTCTTGTTTTTCTTAATTCTTCAATAAAGCTGCGGTTTTTCTGACTCATGCCATTCCTGCATATCTCTATTCCTGTGGATACACCATTACTGTAATACCCTACTCCCCCCGCAGTATCCAGCATATCGCACAGCTCTCCAGCGCTGTATTCTTCTCCACCAAGTCGGATAAAATATGATTCACCTGAAGTTTCAGAAACTATTCTTGCAGAATTATGCTCAACTGCAGTTTCCATAAGCCTTCGGTTTATTCCAGACAGTGCTCCATCAACAAAAAAACCGTCACCAATTGCCCCTAAAGCGCCTAGATGTGCATATTGCTGGCCGTTTAATCCAAAACTGCTAAGCAGCCTTTCTGCAAACAGGTAAGATGTTGCAGAAGCTGAAATATCGCGATCACCCTTTAAGGCGAACAGTTCTCCGTCAATGACAAAAACACGATCATCCATCACTGCTTCCGCCGGATGATGATCAAGAATGATTACCAGATTCCTTCCCTGATTCATTTCTGATATCATTGGTGCAATTTTTCCAGCAAAATCTGCAAAAAAAATGATTTTTCCACACTCCGAAAAAATTTTTTCCAGTATCTGCGGATAGGGTTTTTCAATGGAAAAACGGCTTACAGCGTAATCTATATCCTCAAATGCACTTGTTAGTATTGTCCCTGAACTGATACCATCGGTATCATTGTGATGAAACAAACGGATTTCTTTTTGTTTTTCATTTTTTAAAGAGCATACTGCCGAATCAATAACAGAAAGTAAATTTTCAATCATATATTCCTCAAGTATTGGCAAATACCTCATCAAACATCCATTCAAACATCCATTCAAACAATATATGTTCGTTTTCAAACATTATACAATAGCCGAATGAACGTTTTCAACTATTATTTTTCCTGTTCTAGCATTGATTTTGTTAAAGAACCTGAATATAATACCTTGTATGAGTCAAAACGATCAACCAAAAAACCAATTGGAACGTCAAAAAAGAATCATTGAATTAATTCAGCGGGATGGGTATGTTCGGGTATTAGATTTGAGCCAACTCTTCTGTGTCTCTGAGATTACCATTCGCAGAGATTTAGCTATGCTTGAAAAAAAACTTCTTTTGGAAAGAACGCATGGGGGGGCAATTTCTACTAGACATATCACCCAAGAAGTCAGCTACAGAAACAGATCTGATCTTGAACTTGAAAATAAAGATGCAATTGCCCAGGTGGCAGCAGGAATGATTCAAGATGGGGACACCGTTTTCATTAACGGGGGGTCAACGACTTTTCATATTTTCAGGTATATTGCCAGTTCACATGTTAAAATCATAACAACAAATGCAAGCTGTGTCGGTCAGATAGAAAATCCTGAAGTGGATTTAATTCTTGCAGGGGGGTTGTATCATAAGGAATCAAATGCGTTCTACGGTAGTTTTACCAATGGAATTCTTAATCAGGTTATTGCCAATAAAGCAATCCTCGGAGTACATGGGATCAGCTGTAAATACGGATTAACGACTCCTTTGTATTATGCGGCGGAAACAACAAAATTAATGATAGAGAGAACTCAGGGAGAAATAATTGTTGTAGCTGATCATAGAAAGATCGGACTTGTATCTGATTATGTTACGGTAGCCTCAAACAAAATCAGCACTCTTATAACTGACTGTTTCCCTGATAAAGAATATATTAAAGACTTTGAGGAGTTGGGGATCAACGTAATCCAAACTTCATTGCTCAGTAAGGAACCTGCTTCCACTTATTCCACTTAATTATACTGCTTAGATTCAGAACACGCCGATGAGAAAATCCATTATACCGTCCAGAAGCATATAGATTCCAAAACCGAATAATGCTGCGGCGGAAACAATCCCCAGAAGAAAATGAGCCCGTGTGCCGAGTCGTCCCACCGCACTAATGATTCCGAGGAACAGTATAAAGCCCCCGATTAAACTGCCGTAGAAACTCAGCATGAAGGCAATACCCATTCGGGAAGCCTCTCGCCAACTTTCAAGAAAGATTGGCCCAGCAATGGTCGCCCAAAAAATATAGGGGTGCGGATTCAGAAAATTCATTACAGTTGCTTTTCCCAGACTTCTATAGAGACGTTCATCTTGGTATTTTCGGCTGCTGTAATCCAGAATTACTTCTGTACGGGCTTCTTTATAGGCACCGTACGCTAAATACATCAGAAACAAACCGCCTAAGATATTCAGACTGTGAAGCAAGATCATCGGCGTTTTAGTCAAGAGAAAAACCATGAGAATGATGATGGGACCGTCACTGAGGAGGGGAGCAAATGCCGCTGGGAGGGAGCGGCGCCAACCGTTGCGGAGAGATAGTCCCATTAAATAGGCTTGGAATGGTCCAGGCTGTGCAGCCGCTGCGCCGCCGAGGAGAAAACCTTTTATCACATAAGCAAACATTCAGCATTACCTTCCTTGAGAATTTGCGGGAAGCACATGCATCTTATCATTCCGTATTATTTGATACAATCGATACAATCGATATGCTGGATTTTTTTCATGTGAGTGTGTTATTCAGATTTCTCAGGATGATATGTGGGTATTCTGATCATGTAAAGCGTTGCGACAGCTATTATTCCCATCAGAAATAATCGAAAAAATACGATATCCACCAAAATGATAGATATGCCGACAAAGAGATAGGCCATTGACAGGGCATAGATTTTCAGACGCAGGCTGATACCTTTTCCCTCCTGAAACCGTATGATAATCGGGCCAAAGCGGGGATGTGATATTAGCCATGAGTAAAATCGCGGAGAACTGCGGAGAAACAGGTATGCAGAGAGCAGTACAAAGGGTGTTGTGGGGAGACCCGGAAGAATAATCCCTAGAGCCCCCAGCAGCAGTGAAAGATGACCAAGAAAGATAAACAGTATTCTCAATGCCCTATTCTGTATCTGTAAATTTGTTTTTTCGCTGCCTTCCATATGTTCAAGCATCCTCCAGATTGCCTTTTTGCGGAGTATCAAATTTTTCGATTATGAG
>JAIPFS010000055.1 GCA_021736545.1 Spirochaetia bacterium
GGGGGAGTGGCCGTCGATGCTCTGGCTGACCTCCTTCGGCGTGCTGAATTTGTTCGGCTCCAGGCTGGATGATTTCTCGCACAAGGAGCATCATATGGATTCCCCGGACAAACATATCCTTTCTCTGACCTCCAGGACCTTGGCCCTCTTCCTGAAGCGGTATCCGCTGGAAGTATGAGTGCTTATGAAATGCTTTTGAAAAGCTGGTAATAAATATTGTGTTATAAGATTTACTTTTTTTTGTGAAGGTTTGGATATTTAATCATTTTGATAAAGAGATATTGCCCATTGAGAAGGCGGGACACCAGTTTTTTTCTTAAACAAACGGGAAAAGTAATATTGATCCTCAAAACCCAGGTTATAAGCTACTTCTTTAATACTTAGATCGCCTATTTCTAGTAATTCTTTGGCTTTATTAACTTTTTCATGAATAAAATATTGGTACGGTGTCATTCCTGTATATGATTTGAAAACCTCACACAAGTAAGATTTACTTATACCAATTTTCTCAGCAACTGAATCAATATCGGTAAATTCGTATAGATGCAAGTTGAAGTAATATTTAGCTTTTTCTACAATTTCCTGTGACTGATTAAGCTGAACTTCTTTCTTAGCATAACTGAGAAATTCAGCAATAATCATAATGATATTTGCTCCAATTCTGTATTGATAAAGGGGTTCTTGCTTTTTGGCCTCTTCAATAACTTTTTTAAAAAGTAAAAGCAGATTATGATGGAAGCCTATATAATAGATAGGTTTTTTATTTGATAAAATCCCCTCTGACATAAGTTTTTTACAATAATTCCCTTGAAAACCAATCCAGTATTCTGTCCAGCCAACTGGATAATCTGGCTTATAAGCGTGTTTGATTCCAGGGAAAAGCAGCATTATTGTCCCTGGTAAAACTTTATATGATGTTTCGTTTGAAATGAATGTACCATGACCTGCGGTGATATAAATTATTTGGAACTCATTTAGTATTCTTCCTGTAGCAACACTCTTAAACGGTTTAGGGTGATGTTCTTTGTACGGTGGATACGTAGTATATGGTCCAATAATATTGCTTCCAGCATCAGTTGCAAATATTTGCCATTTTTCATCTTCGTTGCTGTAAGTCAGATATTTTGTGAAATGTTTCTCTAGCATGGACTTATTATAGGAGCAATGCACTCTTTTGTCCATTATGGATTTTTTTCATCCATACGTTCCCAATATTGTCTATTACATGCAGAGTTTTGTCCATTTTGAGATCGAGTTTTTAGGGTGATAATTAAATCACAAAAAAAAATGGAGGATGATTATGAGAATTAGTAAAAATTTGAAAACAGGGGTATTACTTTTTGTGTTGATGCTCATCACAGTAGTTTCTTTGCATGCACAAGGTCAGAATGGAACTGCAGATGTTGAAGAAAAAGAAAATAAAGTTATTGAAGAAATTAAAGCAGAGGGTGGAGAGTATGCCGTATTTGAAGCTTTTCGCGTAGCTGCAGATAATCTTGAAGAGTATCCAGGGCTTCCTGGGGAAGGTAAGAAGCTTGGATTTGCTAACATCTATGGGACACTCCCATTTTGTATTTCTGTTGAGGAGAGCATTGAACGGCAGGCTGAATTAGCAGGATTTTCAGAGAAAAATGTTTTTATAATGGATAATCAGTATGATTCTTCTATTGGCTTAAAAAATGCAGATATTATGCTTTCAAAAAATCCTGATGTTTTTATTGAATTTCAGGCTGATGCAAAAGTTAACTCGATAATATCCCAAAAATTCTCAAAAGCAGATATTCCCATAATCGCTGTGGATGTACCTATCCCTGGAGCCCCATTCATGGGAATTGACAACTGGAACGTTTCTTATATGGCTGGAGAAGAGATCGCTCGCCAGATCAAAGAGCAATGGGGTGGTATAGAACAAGCTGACTTAATTGTACTCTTACAAAATCCTGTAGGCGGTGAAAACTTAATGGATAGAAGTGAAGGAGCAGCCGCTGCTTTAGTAGATATTTTTGGTAGTGAAGTCAAAGAAAAGATTTTTAGAGTAGATGGTGGAGCTGGACAATCAGATCAAGCTAAAACGGCAATGGATGATGTTCTTTCTGCTAATCCGAAAGCTGAAAAAATCGCATTTACCGGGCTGAACGATCAGATGGCTGCAGGAGGAATAGCCTCTTTACAGGGTTCTGGGCGTTGGTCAGAAGACGATATTATTCTGGTAACCCTTGGTGTAGATGAGTTGGGTCAGACACTAATTCGTTCGGAGCAGGCTGATGCTGGTGTAGCTTTTCTCCCTGAGAATTATGGTAGATATTGTGTTCCGGCGGCTGTTGCAGCCATGCTTGATGAACCGGTTCCTGAGAACATTTATATCGATAATAAAGTAATTACAAAAGATAATATTGATGAATACTATCCTGAATAAAAATTTACTGAGAAAGATTAAGAAGCTGCGGGATGCATCATGTATCCCGCAGAATTTTACATTAATAGGATTGAAGAGGAGTAAGAAATGCAGCGTTCAGCATTTTTAATGCAGTTAAAAAAGAACTGTGAAGAGGAATACAAACGAAGACATGATGATATTTGGGATGAGCTAAAACAGTTATTGTCTGCATCTGGGGTTTATGATTATTCAATTTATCATGATGAATCTACTGGGAAATTATTCGCATTTCAAAAAACCAAGGATGGGAAAGGAGCAGAAACTCTTGGTGAAAATCCAATTGTGCAAAAGTGGTGGGATTACATGGCTGATATCATGGAGGTAAATTCCGATAACTCGCCAGTCTGTATACCATTAAAAGAAGTCTTTCATATGGATTAATACTACAATTTGAAAAATTAAGAGGAGAATTAACATGAAACCGAGAGAACGAGTAATGAAAGCTTGGGGGCTAATGAATGGAATGCCTGATAGAGTGCCAGTGCAGTTCGATTTATGTAAGCAGCTGCTGGATCATTTTGGGGACAAATTAAATATACCTGTAAATATAACAAAAAATATTTTTGAGGATGTCACCTGGCGAATTAGCGGTAATGAAATTCGTACAGCAATGGGATCAGATGTAATAATCACTGGGGCTTCTGAAGCTTCAGGGTTTCAGCCGGAAATACATGAAGATGGTACTTGGTATAATGAATATCACATGAAGATGCATCAGGGGGCGATTTACGTAGAAGTTGATGAATATCCATTAGCTGATGTAAAGACTAAAGCTGATGTGAGCGCTTATGATTTCCCTGATTTATCACTTCCAGGAAGATTTGATGATGCCGAGGCAATAGTAAAAAAATACAAGGATGATTATTTTATTATTGGTGATATTGAAGTAACTATCCTTACTCTTGTGCAGCAGTTGGTAGGGATGGAAAAGCTAATGATTGATATGGCCCTAGGTGATGAGTATTTACAGGAATTAATTACTCGTTGTACCGATTTTCATATTGAACATGGATTAAAGCTAATTGATAAAGGAGTGGATGCCATTTGGGTAGGTGATGATTTTGGAGGTCAAAATTCATTACTTTTCAGCGTTGACTACTTTAGAAATATTTGGAAACCCCATTATGAAAGAATGTGCAATGCATTTAAGAAGGCAAACAAGGATATAACGTTAATTTTACACTGTGATGGGGCTGTAAGCGAGTTACTTGATGAGTTTCATGAAATTGGTTTTCAGGTGTTTAATCCTGTGCAGCCAGGAGTTCCGCATCATGGTCCTAAGGAAATCAAAGATGGCTGGGGTGATAAATTGAGTTTCTGGGGAGCTGTAGATCAGCAGTACCTAATTCCCAATGGAACTGATGAGGAACTTGAGGCAGATATTAAAGAGAAAATTGAAATACTTGGTAAAAACGGTGGATTTATGATTGCACCTGCACATATTCTTCAGTCCGATGTATCCCCTGAAAGAGTAGAAACCTTTATCCAGCTATGCAAAAAACATGGGTCATATTAAAAGTTTTACAAATATTTCGAAAAAGAATGAACAAAGGAATGTGCATAATTATGGAAAAAATAAAGATAGGACTTTTTGGAATTGGATTAAACACTTACTGGGATCAGTTTGAAGGACTATATAATCGTCTAGTAGGTTATCAGGATATTGTTGAAGAATACTTAGTAAATTTCTCAGCAGAGCTTGTGAATGCAGGCCTTGTTGATGATCCAATAAAAGCTAGAAAAACTGCAGATAAATTTCGGGAAGAGAATGTAGAGGCTATTTTCCTTTTTATTTCAACATATGCTCTTTCCCATACTGTTCTGCCGGTAGTGCAGAAAGTAGGGGTACCTGTGATTGTACTAAATTTACAGCCAGTATCACAGATTGACTACAAAGCATTCAATAAGCTCAACGACAGAGGGAAAAAAACTGGAGAATGGCTTGCACATTGTCAATCATGTGCTGTACCAGAAATCTCATCAGTATTCAAGAAAGCTAAAATCCCTTTTTTTCTTGTTACAGGCTATTTGAAAGAAGAGTATGTGAAAAAACAAATCGAAAACTGGGTTTCGGCCGTAAGGGTAAGAAAACAACTTGGAGATTGCCGTATTGGTATCCTCGGTCATTACTATGGTGGAATGCTTGATGTCTATACGGATATAACATTATTATCAAGTACCTTTGGAACCCATTTTGAAGTTCTCGAGATGTGTGAACTTAAAAAATATCGTGATAACACAACCGATGAAGATGTAAGTAATAAAAGAAAAGAGTTTGAATCTGAGTTTGATGTATCATCTGATTGTGATGAATTCGAACTAGAAAGGGCAGCAAGAACAAGCTGTGCGCTTGATGCTTTGGTCAGTAAGAATCAACTCGGTGCTATGGCTTACTATTATGAAGGAAGTGAAAATAAAGAGTATGAGAATATAGTTACTTCAGTAATAGCTGGGAATACTCTTTTAACAAAGAAACATGTTCCTATTTCTGGAGAATGTGAGATTAAGAATGCTGTTGCAATGAAAATACTTGATGCTTTAGGATCTGGCGGGTCTTTTTCTGAACTGTACGCCATAGATTTTGATGATGACATTGTTCTTTGGGGACATGATGGTCCAGCTCATCCCCAAATTGCTGAGGGAGGAGTAGGTCTTGTTCCTCTACCCGTTTACCATGGGAAACCAGGGAAAGGTCTTTCTATACAAATGAGTGTTCAGTATGGAGCAGTTACCTTACTTGCTGTTGTGCAGGATGGAGATGGTAATACAAAATTGCTTGTTGCGGAAGGAGAATCTGTTCCCGGTCCTGTTCTTGAAATTGGTAATACAAATAGTAGATATCGTTTTACTTTACCAGTTAGGGAGTTTGTAAATAATTGGGCTCAAGCCGGACCTTCTCATCACTGTGCTATTGGAATAGGCCATGTTGCTGACAAAATTGACAAAATTGCTAAATTACTCAGTATAGAATGTCAAAGGATTTGTTAAAATGACAGGAAACATTGAAGAGAGAAAATCAAACTACGTTCTCGAAATGAAACAGATTGTGAAAACTTTTCCAGGAGTTAAAGCGCTGAATGGTGTCTCCATATCACTGAAAAGAGGAGAAGTTCTAGGCCTATTGGGTGAAAATGGTGCAGGAAAATCGACTCTTATAAAAATTCTTGCAGGTGATTATGAAATGGATTCTGGATCAATTCTCATTGATGGGAAAACTTGCAATTTTAAAACTCCTTCTGATTCACAAAAAGAGGGAATTAGAGTTATTTACCAAGAGTTGATTAGTCTTGAAACAATGACCGTGACAGAAAATATTTTTGTTAATGATTTGCCCGTAAAAGGGCCTTTTAAGCGTATAGATTGGGATCTGGCACACAAAGAAGCTGAGAAATGTTTAAAAAGTATGGGAGTAGAGATTAACCCTAAAACGTATGTCAGTGATCTTTCAGTGCATGAGAAGCAGATTGTTGAAATTGCCAAAGCTATTCACAAGGAGACATACATTCTTGTCATGGATGAGCCTACCGCCGCACTTGGTATGAAGGATACGGAATCACTATTTTCAATTATCAAGTCATTACGTAAAAAAGGTGTGGCAATTATTTATATATCCCACCGAATGGAGGAGATTTTCAGCATTACTGATAGAGTTACTGTTCTTCGGGATGGAAATCTTATTGGTACCGAAGAAACAAAAAACACTCATTCTGATGCACTCATTTCCATGATGATAGGGAAAGAGCTGAAAAAGTTTACTCCCAAAAAGAAATATTTAGCCGATAAGGTTTGTCTCTCTGTCAGGAATCTCTCAACCGAAAGCTCTCTGAAAAACATCTCTTTTGATGTGCATGAGAGTGAAGTCCTCGGTCTTTTTGGCTTGCTGGGTTCCGGGAGATTTAACATTATACACGCATTATTTGGACTTGAAAAAATTACTCGTGGCAAAGTCTATAAAAATGGTAAAAAGATAAAAATTGGGACACCTGCCCTTTCATTAAACTCAGCAATGGGATATATGCCGCTAGACCGAAAACAAGAAGGATTAGCCCTGGATTTAACTGTTCGTGAGAATATTACTCTTTGTAACATAGACAATTTAGGAAACCATATTATGATTGATTCAATTTTAGAGAATCAAAAAGTTGAGCATTGGATTAAGGAATTAAATATTAAGACAAGCTCAAAAGAAACAATCGTTGGAACCTTGTCGGGAGGGAACCAGCAAAAAATTGTATTGGCAAAAATGCTTGAAAGAGATTCAAAAATTTTACTTATGATAGAACCCACCCGAGGAGTTGATGTTGGAGCTAAAGCTGAAATTTACCAGAAAATCGAAGACCTTTGTTCAGAAGGATACAGTATAGTAGTTGCTTCAAGTGATATTCCAGAAATGATATCAATTTGTGACAGAATAGAAGTTCTGAAAAAAGGTGAAATTATTAAAACTTTAACAAAAGGAGAAATGAATAAGTCTTCACTTTTAACAGCTGCTGCAGGAGGGGAAGTATGATGCAAATACATTTGAAAAAGGAATTTGATACGATATACATTCTTTACAGCATACTTATTCTTATGCTTCTTGTTTTTTCTATTTCCTCAAGAGATTTCTTTTCTCCCTATAACATATCCTCAATGCTTACAAATATTGCTTACAATGGTATTTTAGCTGGTACTATGACTCTTCTCCTTATTAGTGGTTCAATTGATATTTCTGTGGGAGGAATTATAGGCTTCCTGACAAGTCTTATGGCTTTTCTTTATGAAACAAACTCTGGGCTTCCCAGTTATTTAATCATTTTACTTGGAATTGTTTGCGGGGTAGCTATTGGACTTTGCAATGGATTTTTAATTACAAAATTTTCTCTTGATCCAATTATAGTAACCTTGGGTATGATGGCGATAACTAGAGGAATGGCCTATGTTATTACTAAAGGGGTTTCAGTCTTAATGATGGAACCTCTGACCTCTTTCATTGGGCTTGGTACTGTAGCTTTTATTCCAAATGCTTTTTTGATTATGCTTATTATTTATGTAATCCTACATCTTGTTCTTAAAAAATTTAAAATTGGCAGGAGAATATTTTCAATTGGGGTGAATGAGAAAGCTGCTTTCACTGCAGGTATTCCTATTGTAAAGACAAAATTATTTTTATTTGCACTCAGCGGAGGTGCAGCAGCAGTAAGCAGCATTATTCTAATTGGTCAATCAGCAGTAGGGATGCCGCAACATGGTATGGGGTCAGAATTTGAGGCTATAACTGCTGCTTTGTTAGGCGGAACACTGTTCACCGGGGGGAAGGGGTCAATCAATGGAACCTTAGCAGGTGTTCTTATTCTTGGTGTCCTGTTTACAGGCCTAACAATTGTCGGTGTAAAAGCCGTACAAATAAACCTATTTAAGGGAATTTTGCTCTTAGTTGTAGTTGCATTATATGAATATAAAGAAAAAAAAATTACTAAAAAGGAAATCGCATGAATTCTAACAGAAAAGCAGTACAAGATAGGATGTATACTCTTTTATTTAAAAAGATGGGATTTCAAAGAAATATTATTCCAGCATTGTTTATTCTTTTACTTTTACTTGTTCTTTTATTCAGTTTGTCGACAGAAAATTTTTTTACAATCTCTAATGCCAAAAGCATCTTAAGTAATATATCTGTTAAGGCAATTATGGCTATTGGGCTGACTTTTGTTTTTCTTATAGGAGGTATGGATCTTTCCATAGGATCACAGCTAGGGTTTACTGTCATTTGTGCATTACTTTTTTCTCATATGGGAATACCCTTTAT
>JAIPFS010000056.1 GCA_021736545.1 Spirochaetia bacterium
TGAAAAGGTTTTTCTGTAAAGTTATTGACAGAAATAGGGACCATTGGTATAGTAGCTTTGATATTTTGGTGGCGTAGCTCAGTCGGTAGAGCAAACGGCTCATATCCGTTTTGTCAGGGGTTCAAATCCCTTCGCCACTACTTAAAGAAGGATCGCCATAATTCGGCGGTCCTTTTTGCATTTTCAACCTCACCAGAAAGCTCCACCGGAGTGCTTTTCTTTGTTTCTCTATTTATCCTTCTTGAATAACTCGCAATTATATGTATAAAAATTTATACTGATAAAGGACTTTGCTGAATCGTACAAAGAAAACTGAACTGCAGAAAGAAAACTGATCCGTACAAAGAAAGATATACAAGTAAAGGAGCACCGCTGATTATGAAAAAAGAAAACCCCGGAGGTAAAGCGGGGGAGAATGAGCAAAAAATAAAGAAGAAGAAAAATATTGATCAGAAGCGAGCTGTCCAGAAAATATTATTCAGAGATATACAGTACTGGAAATTCTCTCTCTATGGATTCCTTAAAAATCTGCGTTTTTTTGATCCCTATCTGCTTCTTTTTTTTCATCAGGCTGGAATAAGTTATTTGGAAATAGGGACACTTTTTGCCGTTCGTGAAATTACTACCAATATCCTGGAGATCCCATCAGGAATATTTGCAGATACTTTCGGCCGCAGAAAAAGCATGGTTTTCTGTTTTGCCAGCTATATTGTATCTTTTATAGTTTTTGGCTTCTTTTCAAACTATGCAGCATTTCTTCTTGCCATGGCGGTCTTTGCTTTCGGTGAAGCTTTCAGAACTGGAACTCACAAAGCTATGATCATAGAATATTTGCGTATACAAAATCAAACAGAGTATAAAGTACTGTATTATGGTCATACGAGGGCATGGTCACAGCGAGGTTCTGCAATTTCTGCTGTTATCTCGGGTTTTATTGTATTTTATTCCGGAGACTATAGTGTGATTTTTCTCTATACAATAATTCCTTATGTATTGGGTATGTTCCTCATGATGACTTATCCCGCGTATTTGGATTTTAGTTCGGAAAGCAGTCAAAAAGCTGGATTTAAACAGAAGAAGAGCAGTAAAAGCTCAAATTCAGAGCTGGTAAGTTCCAATACTGCTTCAGGTGGAGAATCTGAGTATGCTGATCAAACCGTACAACCAGTAAAGGAGTCCTTAACAATAATGAAAGAGCACATTCTTGGTCTAGCGGCAATGTTCAGGGATCCGCAGACCAGGAAAGGAATGTTGAATTTCAGTATTTTTGACAGTATTTTTAAATCAACTAAAGATTATATACAGCCTGTAATAAAGCAGTTTGCTCTTTCTGCCCCAATACTGCTGTTTCTTTCCGGAGAGGAGAGAACTTCCATTGCAGCTGCTCTGGTATATTTTGTTCTCTACTTGATTAGTGCAGCCGCTTCTAAGCGTTCGGGTGTCTTGGGGGATATGTTCTCCAGCCAAGAGAGCGGTTTAAACTGGACTTTCGCCTTTTCTGTGCTGCTTATGGTCGGAATTGGCAGCTCTTTGCTGTATGATGTATATGGAGCAGCAATGCTGCTGTTTATTCTCTATTATGCTATTCAGAATATTCGCAGACCTATGGCTGTCGGCTATTTAAGCGGGCTGGTGAAAAACTCAATGATGGCTACGGGTCTTTCTGGAGAGTCGCAGTTTAAGTCTTTAATAACGGCCGCAGCAGCCCCCTTATTCGGCTGGTTTGCTGATGTCTGGGGCATAGGCGCAGCGGTACTAATTTTTGCTTTATTATTAGCTGCAACAGCTATCCTCTGTCGGCTGAAACGCAGCGCGGAGGCATCAGAATAAAAAAATTCGGCTTGCATGCTATCTATTTACTGTAATTATATCAGCAGCATTCGAAAATTTAATCTCCAAGCTATGCATTTCCGGTTTTAATTTTTTGTTTCTTATGCTTATATAGTATCAGGCAAACGGGGTAAATAAATTACAAATAAAGGTAAACTTTCATGATTGGTTTTTTTATAAAAAAGAGTTTTTTTGATGGGTGGGATAATCTCATTCCCCTTATACTGTTTAATATTGTGTATGTTATTTTTCTGGCTTTAGGGTATTTGGCAGTGACACTGTTTACTGCTTCTGCAGTATGGGGAATTATGGCTATGCTTTTATGGCTTTTTGCTCTGCAGGCGTATAATGGTACGGTTTCATTTTTTGTTTTTGAATTTACGAACTATAAAAGACCGGAAATAAGGGAATTAAAGCGTTGTTTTCAAGAAAGTCTGCCATATGTACTGCTGCTTACCATCGCTTCGGTTGTGCTTCTTGTGATTGTTTTTATTGTTATACCTTTTTATGCCATGTCTGCCGGTATCCTTTCAGCTGTTTCTCTTGCTCTTATGTTCTGGCTGAGTATTTTCGGCTGGACAGCTATAATATTTTATCTGCCCATTGCCCGGCAGTTGAAAGATAAGCCGATAAAAACTTTGAAGAAAACTTTTATGGTTTTTATTGATAATTTGGGTTTTTCACTTTTCCTTCTGTTCTATACTTTGATTAATGCTGTCATTTCTATTGCTACTGCTTTTCTCATTCCCGGGTTTGCTTCGATACTCATGACTCATCAGATAGCTTTTAAGCTTAGAATGTATAAGTATGACTATCTTGAAGAGAATCCGGAGGCTTCAAGAAAAGATATACCATGGGATGCTTTATTGATTGATGAACGGGATAAGGTGGGGCATAGGACACTTAAGGGTATGATTTTCCCCTGGAAAGAGTAGTGAATTTCTTATTTTTAAGAATCGCTTTCCAGGAATTACTTTTTACGAATAACAATAACTAAAAATACTATTCTAAGAACATGATTAGTAATTGTATTAAGAGAATTAATAACAAAATTTCTGTAATAATACTAGCTTAATACTAGCTTAATACTAGCTTAATACTAGCTGCAGAATATTTGAATATAATTGTTTAAATTGAAAGGTCGAATTTGAAAGGTGCTGGATGGCTATTGAAATTGAGATAAAAGCGTGGATCAAGGAGCCTCAAACCATTGAAACTCGGGTGCAGATGCTGCCTGGTGCTGAATTTGTGAAAAATTATGTGAAGCGGGATATCTATTATCTTCCTGTGAAGATTTATGAGGAATTTCGGCAGAATAAAGAAAATCTTGAATATCCTGTCAGCGCATATTCAGCTTTTCGCCTCAGGGATGAAAACGGCAGGCTGATTGTAACGGCAAAAAAGAAGCAGAAGTTCAAGGGAGTTGAGCACAATAAAGAGATTGAATTTTCTGCAGATGATGCTTATCAATTTAATTCCTTTGCTAATTTTCTTGGGTACGTCCCCTTCATCGAGAAATTAAAGAAGGGTAACCTATATAGATGGAATGATTTCAATATTGAGTTAAGCCATGTAAAAAATCTTGGAGATTTTATTGAGATTGAATCACTTCAAGAGGAAAACACAAACAAACCAATAAACCATCAGAAAATTGACCAGGACCTGCATTGGGTATTGAGTATACTGAAAATTTCAGAACAGCAGATTGAAGATGAATACTATATCGATATGCTGATAAAAAGAATGTTCCCGCCTAGATGACGTATGCTTCTTTTTACCTTTTTCCATCCATGTTTGTCTCTTTTAACTTCATTTAAACTTCCTTTTTCCCCAAACCTTTTCTGCTTATTTCACAGAAAAACCATAAACTGTTATTTGGCGATACATCTCTCCAGGCATAAGTCTTGGGGAAGGAAAGAGCTCATGGTTCATGGCATCAGGTAATTCTCCAGCTTCCAGGCAGAATGCCTGATATGGGGGACTGCTGTAGTTATCTGTATACAGTTGAAGGCCAGGAGCATTTGTTTCCAGGGTCATTGTACGCCCGGAATGCGGAGCTTTCATAACTGCAGCTTTTTTCACTGCAGGTGTGTGTTTATCTTGAAGTACAAAATTGTGGTCATAACCTTTAGAGTGTACTAGTGTATCAATATCATCACCGAGCTGCTTTTCAGAAAGAAAATCAAAGGCAGTATTTTCAACTTTGAGGAAATTGCCCGTAGGTATGAGATTGTTATCAGGTTCGACAATTTTTTCACTGGATAATTTGAGTATATGTCCGTGTATTGTGTCTTTTCCTGCTCCTTCAAGATTCCAGTAAGCATGGTTCGTTAGACTGATATAGGTTGGAGCATCACTAACTGCTTCATAGAGAAAAATAAGTTCATTTTTTTCTGTGAGGCTTACTGTTACAGCAGTATCCAGATTTCCAGGGAAGCCTTGATCGCCATCTTTTGACGTTAATGAAAATTTAACTGATCCTCTATCTTCATATCTTATAGGAAATGCATCCCAAGTAAGGGAATGGAAACCGCCTGGCCCGCCATGCAGTTGATTCTCTGCTTCATTCTTCTGTAATTTCCATGTTGTGCCGTCTAAAGTAAATTGAGCATTGGCAATTCTGTTAGCATATCTTCCAATGGTGGCGCCATGATAGAGGAGCTCGCCCTCAAAATCATCAATATTTCTGGAACTGTACAGCAGTTCATCAATATTCCCATTTTGATCAGGCATTCTGCATGATATAAGCCGTGCACCAAAAGTGATCAGCTCTATTGAAGCTCCATGGGAATTTTCAATGATTATGCTGTCAATATTTTTTCCAGTTTTTGTTATTCCAAAAGGTTTTCTTTGTATATTCATACAGCAATTTTATGGATATTTTCTATTGTGGTCAATATATGTAGTCTCATGATATATGAGATGTGTGATTTTACATTTCTGGAAGTATAATATATGGCCGTTCTTTACCAATATCTATAAGCTGTGATTCTATGTGATATACACTCTTAATATACCTTGGTATGAGAACTTCTTCCGGGGGACCGGAACAGGCAATTCTTCCTTTATCGAGCAGAATTATCTGATCACTGTACTGCATAGCAGAATTTAAATCGTGGAGAACGCAGATTACAGATATTCCTTCTTTGACCAGCTGCCTCAGAAGCTGTAAAATGGCTATTTGGTGTCTTGGATCCAAATGATTTGTTGGTTCATCTAGTGCAAGGATTCGAGGCTCCTGAGCCAAAGCTCTTCCAATGATGACGCGCTGCAGCTCGCCGCCGCTGATTTCATGGATACCATGATCCCGCAGATGCAGTGTCTCAGTTTTCTGCATAGCCTGATAAACTAATTTCCGATCGTGGGAAGAAATTGCTGAAAAGCGGTTTATATGCGGATATCTTCCCATCATAATCATCTCTTCAACAGTATAGGTGTAATTTGTGGCCGTATTCTGTGGTACTGCGCCGATTATTCTAGCAATATCACGCTGGTTAAATTCAAGAACGTCTTTTCCGGTAAGAAATATTGTATTCTTTTCCGGAGGAAGCATTCTAAGAAAAGTTTTTAAGAATGTTGTTTTACCGGAACCATTTGGGCCAAGAATTGTTGTGAATGTACCTGAATCAATTGAGCAGCTCAGATCATCCAAAACTTTTCCTTGTGAATTATCAAAAGTCCAAGATATGTGTTCTGCCTTTAGTATTGGAGCACCGATGCTAGTTTCATATGAAGGTAATGCCTGCATGCCGCAGGAAACGGTTTTCTTGTTTACTGTACTTTTTTTCATAAGACAATCCTTCCTCTTTTACGTAGAAGAAATATAAAGTATGGTGCTCCTGTAATTGCTGTGATGATGCCCACAGGAATTTCTGTAGGGGGAATCAGAGAACGTGCTGCAGCATCACAGATAATCATAAAGACTGCTCCGGATAATGCTGAATAGGGTATGAGGTATTTATGATTAGGACCGATAATAAGTCTGATGACATGAGGCACTATCAAGCCTACAAAACCAATTGTTCCGCTGACCGCAACTGATGCAGATGTATTTAACGTTGCCAGCATAAGTAGTAGCAGTCGGGTTTTATGGATATCTATACCCAAGGAGTGAGCTGTCTCATCTCCCAGGCTGAGAGAATTTAGCTCCCTGCTGAAGAAAGCTATGGCAATAGTTCCGATGGCTATCCAGGGGATAATTGCGGTAACTTCATCCCAGCTTGCTGAAGAAAAGCTTCCGAGATTCCAATAAATAATTGATTCAAGCTTGTCTCGGCTGAAGTACAGAAGCAGAGACATGAGTGATGATAACAAAAAGTTCATTGCAATCCCTGAAAGCAGCAGAGTATTTGTGGAAGAACTTCTACCACCGAGAAAATAAATGACAAGGGTGGCTCCCATCCCTCCAAGAAAAGCAAAAATTGGAACACCCCATCTTGCTGAAACAATTGTTGTTAAGCCGCTAATGATTCCAACGGCAACACCGAAGGCCGAACCTGAAGAAATTCCAAGTATAAATGGATCTGCCATGGGGTTGCGAAAAATTGCCTGAAATACAGCTCCGGAGATTGATAATGAAATTCCTGTAAGTATTGCGGTGATTATTCTTGGCAAACGCAGTTTTAAAACAATATGGATATACGAATCAGAAATTGATTTTGTAAAATCCCAGGGAGTAATGGCTGATAATAATATACGGCTAGTGTCTGCAATTGAAATTGATGCAGCCCCGAGAGTTATGGAAATAAGCGATGAAACAAGCAATGCTAATAAGAGAAAAAAGAGTAGTTGTTTCTGTAGCAGAATCTGATGCTTTGTTTTCATGGCTTTACTTTTTTTATCTTTTGTCTGTTTCGGGGCTCAGCATTTTCTTTTTGAATTCTTATTGAAAAGCCTCGGGATGAAATATTTTTGCTAAATCCAGAACAGCAGAGGCATTTCTCGGCCCCTGCCGGTCGAGCTTATTATTATCAATTTCGTGAACATTCCCATTCTTAATTGCGGGAATTTCCTCATATCCTGGTGTTTGAACAAGGCGTTCTTTAGTATCAAAATATTTTGAACAAATCAGGATATCGGGATTGTCTTCAATGATTTTTTCTATGCTGTAACTCCAGCCTTGAATATCTTCGGCAACATTATTTCCGCCGGCTAGGGTGATAAGCTGATGTATGAAGGTATTTCCTCCTGCAGTAAAATCGCCCCATTCTCCAAAGTCAACCACATAATACACATCCGGTTTTTCGAGTCCATCAATTCTATTCCGTATATCCTGAATCAGGTCTTTCATGTCATTAACGATTCGGGAAGCTTCCTCTTCAGCTCCAAGCAGGCGCCCTGTTTCAGAAATAATTGTATAAGCTCCTTCAAGGTTTTTATCAGCATATAAAGCAGCAATTGTAAGGCCGGATTTTTCCAGAGCATTAACAACTTCTTTTCCCACATGTGCAGACGCTAAGATTAGATCAGGGTTTAATTCAATTATACTTTCCAGGCTGGGATCCATTATGGAACCAACTGAAGGTATATTAGAAACATCAGCGGGGTAATCACAGTAATCTGTACGGCCTACCAGATTGTCACCTTTGCCCAAAGCAAAAATTGTTTCTGTTATATTTGGCCCTAATGAAATTATCCGCTGCGGTTTTTCCTCAATTACTACTTTCCGATCATATGAATCGATTATTTCAGCAAAGACTTCCTTCTTAGATGGTTCTTCGGAACTTACACCATTTTCTGTGTTTTTTCTCATATCATTCATTTGTTCCTGCTGTCCCTGCGCTGCCTGCTTTCCTTGAGAAAAAGCTGGAATTGCAGCTAGCAGGAGACATAAAACACCTAGAAACAATTTGAGTTTTGTTTTTGAAAACATATTACACCTCATATTCGGGTAGTTAGATACGGGCATGTACAGGCACACCCAAGTCCATACACCGTGGACTTTTCAGGTCTACAAACAGGCAGGTCTCCTGACTTTGATACAATACATATCCCCTTCCCAAAACATCCTAGTAGGTAGGATTTTCAGTGGATTAGAATTTCGGGCGAAATTCTGATATGATTAATACATCAATTACAGTGGCGGGACCGTATAGGATTTACACCTATTTCCCTTTTAATCAAGCAAGAACCTATTCTTTTTTAACTCTAGAGTTATGTTTTATTTCTGTCAAGAAGTTTAATGTGAAAAGAAAAGAAACCTGAAAAGAAAAGAAGAAAAGAATAAGGTAAAGAATGAAAAAAAGGACGATCATAAAACCTTAACGGCTTACAGATCGTCCAATTTAAAGCATCTCCTAGGGGAGTCGAACCCCTGTTGCCGGGATGAAAACCCGGTGTCCTAACCACTAGACGAAGGAGACACAATCCGGTTGCCCG
>JAIPFS010000057.1 GCA_021736545.1 Spirochaetia bacterium
ATCATATTCTGAATTCTTAATTTCTGTATGCTTCATGTATCAGAAAATCATGTTTAACACACTAAGCCCAGAATGCAGCTGTTTTACTGCATACAGGTATTATACCATACAAACAGGTGCTGTTCATGGTAAGAAAAGGCTATGTGCTCATCCTTATTACACATTTTCTTTACTATCAAGGTTTCAGGCTCATAATCAGGCAAGCAAATCATTCCCCTCATACAGGGTTAAATAATGATAAGACGAGAATAAGGATTTTTTTCTTTTTTTTGACACTTTTTGATTGTTTGTTATAATAAAATATTGTATATTGAATTAGCAGTTAATAAAAATGGTTATAACTGTCATGGCACCTTCCATAGCACCTTCCATGGCAGCTGCAGATTTCCTGGCAGCTGCTGAAATCTGCATGGGGAAAGGGAATCACGAGAAACAAGTCAGGGGAAAGCTTCAGGCTAGGGCTGACTTCTATAGGAGACAATCTATGTACAAGACAATACCGCAAATGCTGCAGCAAATCCGCAGTGAATATGGGAAAACTGAAGTTCAGCTCTGGAAGGATAATAAAGGACAGTACCATCCCACTACGTACGAAGAATTCTATAATGAAGTAACAGCCTTCGCAGCCGGGCTCAAGGGTATAGGAATTAAACGGGGAGACCACATAGGTCTTATCTCTGATAATCGTCGAGAATGGCTGATCTCAGACCTTGCTGTCCTCTCTCTTGGAGCAGCAGATGTCCCCCGGGGCAGGGATGCAATGCCTTATGAACTGGAATATATCCTCGGATTTTCGGGATGCCGACACTGCCTGGTGGAAAATGAAGATCAGCTGAAAAAAGTTCAGGCACTGAAGAGCGCTCTTCCGGATTTGAAATACTTGATAGTTATGGACCCCAATTATACACCAGAGCAGAATCAGCAGAAAAGCAGCGAAAAAGATAAAAAAAATACCACAAAGACAAACAATACCGAAAAAACAGAAAAAGAGGAAAAATCGGACAACTGCACCATTTTAACCTTTCAGGAACTGCTGGAAACTGGCAAAAAGGCCCATGCAAATACCCTCCGAGCTGTGGAAAATGATATTGAAAAGGGAACTGAGGATGAAATTGCCACTATTATCTTCACATCCGGCACTACCGGGGAACCTAAGGGAGTAATGCTGACGCATATGAATTTTCTCCACCAGGTAAATACCATAGATCAAGTTGTTGATGTAAGCCCAGGAGACCGATGGCTTTCAGTCCTGCCGGTCTGGCACTCCTTTGAACGGATTCTGCAGTATATTATCATAGGTAAGGCCTCAACCATTGCCTACTCAAAACCTATCGGAAAAATCATGCTTCAGGATTTTGTAAAAATTAATCCGGCTTGGATGGGTTCTGTGCCCAGAATCTGGGAATCAGTTAAAGCAGGAGTCTACAGAAATGTGAAGGGGAAAAGCAGCATCTCTCAGGGGCTTTTCCACTTTTTTGTCTGGGTCGGATCGCGTCATGCGAATCTGAAGCACATGCTGAGAAATGAGATGCCCCAGTTCCGCCGACGCATATACCTGCTTGATTTTATCGTCGCGATACTCCCCTATCTTATACTTTCACCGCTTAAAGCTCTTGGAGATCATCTGGTATTCGGGACTATCAAGAAAAAATTTGGAACCAAATTCAAGGCCGGGGTATCAGGGGGCGGGTCTCTCTCTCAATCCGTTGATAATTTTTTCCAGGCTATCGGTCTTACTCTTCTTGATGGCTATGGACTCACTGAAACCGCACCGGTAATCGGGATACGTTTTATGAATCGACAGGTTCCATCCACCGTGTCCCCTTATCCAGGAACAGAAATAAAAATCATTGATGAAAATGGCAAACCGGTTAAGCCTGGTGTAAAAGGACAGATCCTGGCGAGAGGACCGCAGGTTATGAAGGGATATTATAAACGTGATGATCTCACTAAAAAAATAATCACCAGCGATGGGTGGCTCAAAACCGGCGATTTAGGTATGTGGACCCATAAGGGAGAGTATTCCATCCGCGGTCGGGTGAAGGATACCATTGTGCTTTCCGGCGGCGAGAATATCGAACCTGTTCCTATTGAGATGAAACTGAGGGAATCAGAATACATTGAGCAGGCAGTAGTATTGGGGCAGGATAAAAAATATTTGGCAGCCCTGATTGTTCCTGACTCAAAACAGCTGGAACTGTATGTTAAGAATAACGGGATACCCTATATGTCACGCCATGACCTGCTGGACATCACGGAAGTGAAAGAACTGATAAATTACGAAGTGAATGAACTGATCAGCAGTAAGAATGGCTTTAAAAGCTTTGAGCACATATATCGCTTTAAGCTTCTCCCATGGAGTTTTGAAATCGGCAAAGAGCTTTCAGCAAAACAGGAGATTAAACGGCATAAAATCCAGGAACTCTACAAAAAGGAGATCGATCAGCTCTTTTCATAGTACTGCAAATACAAATACTTGTACTATTTCTTGCAGAGGTTTGATTTCACTGAAACCCCCGGAATACTTCCGAGTTTTCCGGTTAGGCTGCCGATTGTATCAGAGTTTGTATCTACAATGAGGGTAATAACTGATACATCTTTTTCCTTGTACGGAACCCCGGTGCGACTAAGGATATCATCTCCAAATTCTGATAAAAGGGTATTTACTTTCTGGGCATTTTCCTTTCTGTTTTCGATAATGATGCCTATGAATCCTAAACGTTTTTCCATCACCTGTTTTTCTCCTTTCCCTATTTTTGTCTGAATTCCATCCCTGTCTGAATTCCATCCCTGTCTGAATTTTCAATTTTATGAGCTGAAAATATCCAGAAAACGCTTCTCCCTAATGAATGATATGAAATCAAAGGTGATCTGTAAATACCCGCAAGCAAAGCTGAAATCTTCCGTATCCTATTTATCCGGTAAAACGTTTGAAATCCCAAATTTTACTGTACTGCATTTCCGCTGATACACGATAACTTCAGCTGCTGAATTCGAGCAAATAAGAGCGTTGGAGTTTGTATTTTGTCAGTATCGATGTATAATAAGTGCTGTAAAGACATCTTCATAACTTCAGGGGACTTCAATGAGTATGCAAAAACAGTATCTTGAACAATTGACCGGTGTATTCGGTTATCCCGCGGCAGAAAATCCTACGGTAGTTATTCAGCAGGCCGCTTTCAAAGAACTCCATCTTCAGTGGAGATATCTCACGATTGAAGTAAAGCCTGGTGACCTCAAAGAGGCTATGCAGGCTGTCAGAGCCCTTAATATGCGGGGAATTAATCTCACAATTCCGCACAAGCTTGCAGTGCTGGAACATCTTGATACAATAAGTGATTCTGCCTCCATCATTGGAGCAGTAAATACAGTAGTTAATAAGCAGGGAGTTCTTCATGGTGAGAATACTGATGGTAAAGGTTTTCTTCGTGCCCTTCGAGAGGATGGAGGAGTAGATCCTGAGGGGAAATCGGTACTTCTGCTCGGAGCCGGAGGCGCTGCCCGGGCAATTGCCGTGGAACTCGCACTAGCTGGTGCTGAGCAAATCACCATTATGAACCGGACTGCTGAACGCGGGAAAGAACTTGTTTCACATATACAGAAAAATACTTCCTCCAGCGCCAAATTTCTCCCGTGGAAATCCGGTGCCGCTGTTCCTGAAGAAACAGATATTCTTGTAAATGCAACTTCTATCGGGCTTGCTCCCGATATTTCAGCCAAGCCGGACATCAACTATGACAGCCTGTGTTCCGGGCAGACTGTATGTGACATCATCCCAGCTGCATCCACTCCCTTTCTAGAGGAAGCTGAATCCAGGGGACTGACAGCCCTTGACGGACTTGGGATGCTGGTGTATCAGGGGGCAATAGGATTTACGCTATGGACTGGCCTTGAAGCCCCGGTAGACGTCATGCTCAGGGCTCTGACAGCGGAATTCTCCAAGAAAGGGGCCAAGAAAGGGGAATAAGATCACATTTTGTTAATTGTCTGAACTATTGCTGCTCTCAATTCCAGCTCTATGATATCCCGTATCTATTTTACTAAATACCGATACAGGATTTGCAAGATATTCATCCAGATATCGAATGCTTTCAGCGGATTCAACCAATAAGGTTTAATTTGATAGCGGAGTTAAGTTCATTGATCGCTTGAATTTCTCTGAGGTTGAGGGGAAAGGCAATGGTAATATCTTTCCAAGCCTTATCTGCAAAAAAATGAGCCGTTTCAACAGAAAAGACAGTTATGTCGGTTATGTCGGTAACACCTTCCTGTCGATAGAGTTTCCCCAATTTCTACGGATTGATGGGTTTTAAAGTGGGCTGGAAATGGACATGATACTTTTCTGCTTTTTCACCATGCGCCGGATATTTGTGTTACAGGCTTCTTTTTTAACCACCAGCTGCGGTTTGATTATGCTGTTTATGTCCATTGCAGTGTCAGTACCCCGGCGTCTCAACCATAAATCCTATCTGCTTTGCACCTGCCTGAGAAGCAATATCAGCAAGCCTAATGATTGTTCCATAGGGTATCTTCCTATCAGCAGATATCGTTACCAGTCCGCTGCTGTTCGGCAGCTGTCGCTGAATTGCTTCCTTCAGTTCTGAAAAAGCTGTCTCCTTATCTCCCACCCAAATATTGCCTTCAGTATTTATACTTACAATAATTTCCTGATTCGTGCTGGAAACTCCCTGACCGGATTCCGGGAGATCCACGGGTATTGAAGGTCGTACAGCCATGGAGGTTAACAGAAAAAATATGAGAAGCAGAAATATCATATCTATGAGCGGAGTCAAATCAGCAAACAGCATTTCTCCGGGTTTTGCTTTTTGCCGATATTTCTCAGAAAACCGCCTCATGAATTTTTCTCCTTTGGATCAAGCCCTTTGAAGCCGTAAAGTTTCTTAGTTGAACTCTCTTTCTTGCTTGAATCATCTTTTGTACTTGAACTCTCTTTCTTGCTTGAATCCTCTTTTTTGCTTGATTCCTGTTTTTGGGAGTCGCTTTTTACAGGGCTCCCTTTCCCCGTTTTTTTCTCTTCTGTTTTTTTCTCTTCCGGTTTTTTCTTTTCCGGTTTTTCTTTTTCAACTCCTTCTTTTTCTTTACTGTTTGTATCCTTGAGTGCTGCTTCTTTTTGAGCTTCCTGTTTGGAAGAAACTGGCTTAGGAGTCTCTTTTTCCACTGCTTCAGGTTTGTAGGGTACAGCCTTGGAGCTTGAAACTTCCTTGGAGACTGACTCTTTTGATGCTTCCGCCTTCGGAGCTGCCGACTTGCTTGAAGTTTCCGTGGAGGCTTCTTCTTGGGGTAATTCCTTCTCGCCGGCTCCTTTCATCTCAGCAGCATCCTTGGAAGGTTCTTTCTTTGGTGATGTATCTTTAGGTGCATCCGGCTTAGGATGTGCAGGCTTGGTTAGCGCTTCTTTGGGAACCGCCTCTTTGGGTGTCTCTTTGGGAAAGGTTTTCTTGGCAGCTGACTGCACGGAGCTTTCCACTTTAGAGGAGAATTCCTTTCCATTCAGCTTTTCAGGGTTCTCTTTTTTTGTGTTATCTACTTTGGGAATTTCCGTTTCAGGCTTTAGAACCGCAGGAATTTCCTCTTCAGCATTTTTCGGCCCCTCTTTTTTCTCCTTCAGGCGTTCATCTTCTTGTTTAAGCTCTTTCCGCTCATCCTTCTTGTTTTTTACGATTGTGTTAAGATAGGCATTGCCGGATAAACCGGAACGCAATCTGTCATGAAGACTGCTTTTACCTTCAGAAGCATCCCCTTGTCCTTGTTTTGCTTTTTCCGGACTTTTTCTGAGACTCTGGCCGCCCAACTGTATTTTTGTTGAATCTGCGGAACTAGACACTTTCGGCTCTCCATGTACCGCCGGCTGAGTTTTCTCCTTAGATTCAGCAGTTTTCTCCCCTTTTCCTCCAGTCCCAGTCACTGCAGAAAATGTATCTGATGTCTTTGCAGTTTCTGCTGTCTTAGCAGATTCTGATGTCTTTGCAGCGGAACTATCTGCAGATACCTCGGCAGCAGCATTGGGGGCTTTTTCAGAAGTTTTTTCTAATCCCGCAGCAGCGGCATGCTCAGCTTTCTCAGGTGCCGGCTTTTTCTCAGGTGCCGGCTTTTTCTCAGGTACCGGCTTTTTCTCAAGTACCGGCTTTTTTTCGGGTGCAGACTTTTCTTCAGGTGCGGACATTTTCTCCGCAGTTTTCTTCTCATTAAGCGCTTGCTTCTCTTCAGCAGGAGCTTGGGCAGGCACAGGTTTCTTATCTGCTGGAGGCTGAGCTGCCGGCGTCTTTTTATCAAGCTCAGGCTGAGCAGTACGGGAAAAGCCTTTTTTCGGATATGCTGAATATCTTTTCTGCGAAATATCCAGCTCCTCAAGGTAGGATTCGGTAAATACCTGTGATATGAAAGACCAGCTCTCTACCTGTTTGTTTAACAAGTGGTGGGCAATCTGAGCCGGTATCCCAATAGTCAAACCAGTAATTGTGGTAATCATAGCCTCCCAAATTCCGCCAGCTAGTACTGTCGGATTTACAACAGCGGATACCTGGGAAACATCAAAGAAGGTCTGGGAAAGACCAAGTACTGTTCCGAAAAGACCGATCATGGGAGACATGCGGCCGATCAACTCCAAAAGATGCAGATATCGCTCAGTCTGCTCCATAAGCACCGCAGCTTCAGTTTCAATACGCTTTTCTGCAGATTCCTTATCAGACTTTGCACTTTTCACATGGGAGATCAGGGTATATATGGGTGAGAAGTCTTCTCGCAGCTGGTCCAGAGCAATATCATAGCCCTCATCCTCCGCTATATCAAATATACCCTCGATATATCTTCTGCTGATGTGCAGACGCGAGAATTCCACGATTTTATAGATGATGACGGCTATCATAACAATTGAAAACAGCAGGAGCGGGTACATCAGTAATCCGCCTTTAATAAAGAAGTCCACCATTTCTTTTCTCCTTATGGTTTGTAATATCTATTATAGATTATCTACCGGCTCTCTTCCATGGTAAATTCAAAACGTTTACGGGTTTTCCAGGGCTCTTTACGCTCTTTGAAAGACCAACTGCTGACGGCTTCCCGTACCGCTTCCTCAAAAACATTATTTCCGGATTTGTCAATTGTAGTAATCTGAGCTACCCGTCCGCTGCTGCCGACAACAATTTCCACAACGACATATCCGCTCCAAGCTTTTCGCCTGGCAATTTGGGGATATACAGGCTTGGGCAAGCCTTCCAGCTCTTCCACCTCTCCTGCTTGTATGAATCTCGGGCTTTCAGTCTCTTTGGTTTTCAGTGCTGATGCTGACGTACTCGGTTTCAGGCCTTCTGCAGTTTCCACAGAAAAACCACTGTCCGATTCTGGTTTCACTGACTTAACAGATTCTTCAGGCAGATCTATATTCGGCAGTCCCAATGATTCAAACGAGATCATGGGAAAGATAGCTTCGTCCTGATCATCCGTTTCAGCTGATTCTGCTTCTTCCGGGATTTCATCAGCCATTTTTTCATCAATTGCATCCTGAAGCTTCGGTTCAGCTTCCAGTTTCTCAGCCTCAGACCTCATTCCCTCTGTCACCCTGCTTTCTTCTTCCAGAACCTTTTCTGCAGCTGGAGTTTCTGCAGGTGAAATTTCCTTTCCAGTCTCTCTTATTGAAGGCTCGGCTTCAACTGCTTCCTTTTCCAAGTTCTCTTTTGAGTCAGCAGTTTTTTCTTCAGCAGTTTTTTCTTCAGCAGTTTTTTCTTCAGCAGTTTCCTCTTCGGCAGTTTTTTCTTCAGCAGCAACTTTTTCTTCTACAGCAGTTTCTTCTGCATCGATTACTTTATCAGAAGTCCGATCAATTTTTTGTTCATCAGGAACTTCCTGAGATTCGGGAACTTTCCGCTCTTCCATAATTTCAGCAGTATCTTGGCTTATGCCGGCTTCCTGGGCTTCCTGGGCTTCCTGAGCTTTCAAATCTTCTTGGGTCCTTCGAGCCTCCATAGCTGCGCGAATAGCCTGAAG
>JAIPFS010000058.1 GCA_021736545.1 Spirochaetia bacterium
TCCTGAACCGACAATAAACTTCAGCGGATCACGGTTTTCCGAAGTATCGAGAACTGTGCCTTGCTCGTCTTTCAGTGTGTAGTTCATACTTACAACATGTTTGTCAGAAATCTGCATAATAAAAATCACCTCAAAAAAATTAGATCACGATCCATTATTCCCATACAGATAACAGCCCAGGAAATGTTTTTTTTATTCCTGTCCTGTTTCGGTAAAAACAACCTTTTACATAATGCATCTTGATTGGTTTAAGACTAGGGGATAAAAGGAAGATAAAAGACCGTGTTGCTACAAGATACTAAAAAAAGCAGATAACGGAAAGGGGAGATTTCGCTTTTTGACAGCCTTTTCTGAGATTTATTTGACAGGATCTGCTCAAGAGCGGCTTCCTTAAATAATAATTCCGGCAGCATGTGCTGCGCAGAAGAGAAGGATCGGGATTACTGAATTATATATTTTCTGAAGGGAAAAAGCTGAAAAATATGAAGCTGGTACTTGAATTATGAACATATGTTCATTATACTATCTGTAGAAGCTGCAGAAAGCTGAAAGATGCCGTAAAAGGAGTTTTCATGGCAAGACCGAAAAAGAGAAGAATTGTGGGACAGCCGCCGCTGTTTAATTCCTTCAAACCCACTGGGGTTATGAAGAAGGATTTACCGGCAATTTCCATGTCACTGGATGAATACGAAGCCATCCGCCTGACCGATTATGTCGGAATGGATCATGAGAAAGCGGCTGCGGAGATGGAGATTTCACGTTCCACATTCACCCGTCTGATTGAGCAGGCCCGCTGCAAGGCGGCTTCACTGCTGGTGGAGGGGAAGGAGATTCAAATTGAGGGCGGAAATATCCATTTTCGGGGAAACGTTATCCGCTGTCTTGACTGTGATACGATGTTTGCCGCGGGATTTGATGAGCACATACAGGTATGCCCCTCCTGCGGTTCGAAAAATCTTATTGATGTTGCCCGGAGATACGGCCATGGAGACTGCTGCGGTGAATACATTAAGCGTTCGTAAGTGGTTTTATAGTGGCACAAAGCTTTGTGCCAGTCGTAAATTAATACAAAGAGCGTAAGTTACTAGGATGATAAGGAGGCTGAATATGCCGAGAGGAGACGGAAGAGGACCTGATGGAAATGGACCCATAGGACGCCCGGGAGGCGGCCGTGGAGCAAATATCGGACAAGGACAAGGACAGGGACAAGGACAGGGACAAGGACAGGGACGCCCGGGGGGCGGCCGAGGTCAGACTCCTGGAGCAGGAAGAGGAGAAGGTTTCGGACCTGGGCGCGGAAGAAACAGCGGCGGGGCCTATGGAACCGGCGGATACTGTATCTGTGCAAAGTGCGGTGAGAAAGTGCCGCATCAACAGGGCGTAAGCTGTACTGATCTGAAATGTCCCAAATGCGGAACCACCATGGTACGTGAAGAATTGCTTCGGGATCGTCAGAAGAAAAAATGAGAGAGATACATAAGAAAACATACTCATAATCAAATGAGTGCATCTATTGACAATAGAGAAATTCTCAGAATGCGATTGAGCGCTTAAAGGAAGCATCATGAAAATAGCTATAGCCAGCGGAAAGGGCGGAACAGGAAAAACAACCCTCTCCACAAATCTAGCACAATACCTAGCGGAAAGGAAAAGGCAAATACTGCCGTCTGACCATGTGATACTTACGGATCTGGATGTTGAGGAACCTAATTCAGGCCTCTTTATTCAGGGAGAGCTGAGACATCAGGAGGATCGGCATAAGATGATCCCCTCCTGGGATAAGAGCAAATGCAGCCTCTGCGGAATCTGCCAGCAGGTCTGTAATTTTAACGCAGTGATAAAACTGGGAGATCAGATTATGGTATTCCCGGAACTCTGTCACAGCTGTTATGCCTGCTCGGAACTCTGTCCGGATAATGCTCTGCCTATGGTACCGGAAAAAATGGGGGTCCTTCGTCAAACAGAAGCGGAAAAATTCACTTTTGTGGAGAGCAAGCTCGACATCGGTCAGGAACAGGCGGTGCCGCTGATATCCCAGACGATAGACTATGTGGAAACACATTTTCCAGAAAACAGCAGCAATATGAAACTCTATGACTCACCTCCGGGAACCTCTTGTCCCGTAATTGAAGCGGTGAAGGACGTCGATTTTATCATTCTTGTCACTGAAGCGACGCCCTTCGGCCTGCATGATCTGACCCTGGCGGTGGATACCATGAGGAAGCTGGCCAAACCCTGCGGCGTAGTCATCAACAGGTACGGAATTGGAAATGCGGGAGTTGAAAGCTACTGTCGGGACGAAGGTATTGATATTCTAGCCAGGATACCGAATGATCGGCGTGCAGCGGAACTCTATTCCCGGGGGAAACTGATGTACAAGGAGATTCCGGAGATCGCGGAGGCGCTGGAACAGATAACGCAGTATCTGGAAGCTGAATATACCGGGAAAAAGGGTACTGAAGCTTTGAAGGGAAAGCCGGCTGAGACGGCACGAAAGACATCATCCAGTAAGACTGAGCATCGGGGAGGTACGGAATGAAGGAAATTGTAGTTATTTCAGGAAAAGGGGGGACGGGAAAAACCTCCATAACTGCTTCATTTGCCTTTCTGAGCGGCAAGGATATGGTTGCTGCTGATTGTGATGTTGATGCGGCGGATATGCATTTGCTTATGAAGCCTGATTTTGCTCATTCAGAACCATTTTACAGCGGAGTGATTGCAGAAATTGATAAAGAAACCTGCATTCACTGCGGGAAATGTGCTGAGGTCTGCCGATTTGATGCGATATCTATTATCAATGGCGAGTACTATGCGGATCCTATCAGCTGTGAAGGCTGCGGATACTGCTCTCGAATCTGTCCTCCTAAAGCGATTACCATGCAGGAGCAGAATGTGGGGGACTGGTACAGATCGTCAACAAAAGCCGGAAACACCATGATTCATGCGCGACTTGGTATCGGGGCTGAGAATTCCGGGAAGCTGGTGGCGAAGGTGAAAAACGAGGCCAAAGCTGAAGCGAAGCAGGAGGGAAAGGAGCTGGTTCTAGTGGATGGATCGCCGGGAATCGGCTGTCCCGTAGTTTCATCGCTCTCCGGGGCGGATCTCGTTGTGCTGGTGACGGAGCCGACTCTATCCGGACTTCATGATATCAAACGGGTCTACGAGCTGGTGCATAAATTCAAGATTCCCGCTGCCTGTATTATCAACAAGGCGGATGTGAATCCGGAAATCACCGAGCAGATTAAGGATTTCCTGGAACAGGAGAAGATCGAGCATATTGCGGATTTTCCCTACGATGAAAACTTTACCCGGTCCATGACCATGGGACAGACTATTGTGGAGTATGAGGATGCCGGGGACTTAAAAGATAAGCTGCAGGCAAGCTGGCTCAAGGTGCAGGAGCTTGTCGCGACAAGTTAATTTTTAAACAAGAATATTACGTATGAAGACAAATACTTATGAGGAGAAAACAGATGAAGATTGCATTTACAGCAAAAGGAACGGCTTGGGAATCAGCAGTAGATCCCCGATTCGGCAGGACGGATTATATCCTTGTGTTTGATGAGGAATCCGGAGAGATGAGCTCGGTGGATAACCGTGATATTGCTGATACCGCCCACGGTGCGGGTCCGCAGACGGCAAAGAAGTTATTCGACCTGAACCCTGACGTGCTGATTACCGGCAACGGCCCGGGAGGCAACGCGGAAGCGGTTCTGAAGAAGGCTGCTCTGAAAATGTACGCCGGCGCCGGGGCTATGACGGTTAAAGAGGCATATGAAGCTTACAAAAACGGTGAGCTGAAAGAATTCTAAGAAGATTTTAAGATGAAGTCTCAGCTGAAATGAAAGATGAGCTGGAAAAGAGCTGCAAAGTCATCGAGATTATCGATAGATCATCTTGAAATCATCGAGAAAGAAGAGAAAAGAGGGGTGTGAATGATGAATGAAGTCCCGGAAAAGCAGAAATCTCAAACCGGAACTGAAAAAAGTGAAAAAAAGGACGGCCCCCAGCTTCAGCCGGGGGAGTGGATTGCCGCTTGTGCCACCGACGATGGAACGCTTTTTGTGGATCGTCACTTTGGGGATGCCGATTACTATGACATCTACAAAATTGGAGAAGCTGGCGAAACGTTTATAAAACGGATAGACAATACGGTTGATGAAGAGGAAGAGGTGCATGCTGACCCCAAAAAAGCTCGCGGAATTGCTGGAATCCTGAAGAAGGAGGGCGTTAGCGTTACCATATCCAAAATGTATGGTCCGAATATCAAGCGGATACGGAAAAAATTTGTGTGTATAAAGGCTGATACATACGCCATCGCTGATGCCCTGCAGGCTGTGCTGAAGAAACTTCCGGAGATCCAGGAAGCCTGGGACAAGGGTGAGGAGCGAAGTCACCTGCGAATTCAGACGACTAAGCCGTAATTCGCTTGAACTACTGTTCTCATCAATCCGATGTGAACGAATAAACTTACTCTGAAGGCAGCGGCAGCGGGGCAAGGGATTCCCCTTCCCGCAAGCTGCCTTGAGACTCCACAAGCACAAGCACAAGCACAAGCACAAGCACAAGCACAAGCAATACCCTCCCCTTAATCCACCAAAAACTTCTTCGAGGTCCTCCAGGTTCTCCTAAAACACATGCAGCATAAAAACAGTTTGTACGATTTGATAAGTGAGTTGACAAAATGTACAAGTATGTTACTATATTTTTATGATAAACAGAGAAATTGAAGATGAAATCAAAATCCTGAAGAATGAGTTTCCCATCATAGCAATATTGGGCCCCCGACAGTCTGGCAAAACTACTCTGTCAAAAAAGGTCTTTCATAATTATGAATATGTCTCCTTGGAGGACATAGACCATAGGGAGTTTGCTCAAAATGATCCCAGAGGTTTCTTATCGCGCTATAGCAGCAATATCATTTTCGATGAAATTCAACGGGTCCCTGAACTGATCTCGTATCTGCAGACACATGCAGATGAACAGAAAGAGAATGGGAAAATTGTTATAACAGGATCACATAATTTTCTGCTGATGGAACAAATAAGTCAATCACTTGCGGGTAGAGTTGGAATTAGCAAATTGCTGCCCTTTTCTCTGTATGAAATACGAGGGGCATCAAAAAACCTTAATGATTTCCTGTATAGTGGAATGTATCCAAGAATATACGATCAGCGTATCAGACCAGAGAAATTTTATAAAAATTATATATCAACGTATGTTGAAAAAGATGTTCGCCAGATAAAGAAAATAACGGATTTAGATAATTTTATGAAGTTTATTAAGATTCTAGCTGGTAGAACAGGGCAGGAATTGAATCTTTCAGGTATTAGTGAAGAGTGCGGTATTTCGCATAATACAGTGAAAGAGTGGATCTCAGTTCTTGAGGCGAGTTTCATAGTATATCGAATACAGCCGTATCATAAAAATTATAAAAAGAGGTTAGTAAAAAATCCGAAGTTATATTTTACAGATACAGGACTTGTTTGTAATCTCCTCGGCATCAGAAATAGGGATGATCTTGATTACCATTTCCTGAAGGGGAATATATTTGAAACTTTTGTACTGAGTGAGTTTATAAAATATAACTTTAATTACGGAGAAATGCTCCAGTTTTATTTTTGGAGGGACAATCATCAGAAGGAGATAGATTTAATTATTGATTTTGGGACTAAGCATTTCGGGATAGAGATTAAATCGAGTGAAACTCTCCAGGAAAAATATTTTGCTGGACTAAAATACTGGGAAAAGCTCAGTGGTGATGACCCGTCTTCGTTGTTCTTGCTTTACGGCGGCACGGAGAATCTTGTGCGTAATAAAATGAATGTGGTAAGTTGGAACAGAATAAAAGAAATAATTATCAAGAAGGCTTTGTAAAAATTTAGATTCAATCCAGCTCTCTTTACTTTGAATAGGCTCTTTGGCAAGGGATGGATCGAACGTCATATAAACCACTTTGGCACAGGATAAGAGAGAATGTGAAAACTATTCAGTCGAGATAATTTCCCAGCTATTAAAAAAGGCTGTTTGAAGCCTGATGAGATAGAAAGGGCCTGCACAATATTTGTGAGACGTACCATGACGAAAAATATCTTTTTACTCATTCATTTCCGATGAAGCCGACCAAACGTGGCAGGACATATTAGCAGCAATATTCAGGTGATGGGATTTACACTTCACATACTTTCAGCAGCTGCATACAGAATGAAAGCGCAGACCTATAGATACTTACAGATAAACCGGCATGTCCAGAATGTTGTGAACGATCCATAAAAGAATATATCCCGCAGCACCTGATGCCAGTGGAGTGGTCACCCATCCGATGCTGATCTTCCCGAGCACACCGAACTTGATGTTTCGTCCGCCTTTGGCTAAACCGATACCAAGTACAGCACCTACGACCGCCTGTGAGCTTGAGACCGGCACTAGGGGGAGTGAGGGAAGGCCTCTGGAGGTCAGCCAGATTTTGAGACTCTCTGAAGCGAAGAGAAACAGCACCGTGGAGCTAGCTAGCACAACAATGAGCGCTGCTATCGGTGAGAGTTTGAACAAATCGTTTCCTACTGTCTGCATGACTTTTTTTGAGTATGTTATGATCCCGACTGATATGGCTAGTCCTCCGATAAAAAAGAGCTGCTGAGCGCTCGTGAATGATATCGAAAAGAACTCTACTGTCTCAAACGGAGATATGGATACGAATATACCCATGACATTAGCGATGTTGTTCGCCCCGAGACTGAAAGCACCGAAAGCCCCTATGAGTATGAGTCCCAAGCGTGTGTAGGCATCTATTCTAATGATACTCATGCGCAAGTGGTTGACAATCTTTCTTGAGATGAGAAAGAATATGATTGCGAATGCTGCCGAGAGTAGGGGGCACAGAATCCAGGTTGATACAATCTTTACCAATGAGTTGTAGTTAGTCGGCATGCTGGAAAAGAGATTCCAGCCTATGATTGCTCCTACAATAGCCTGGGATGTAGAGACTGGCAGCTTGAGGCGTGTCATCCATAAAACAGTCAGGGCAGCAGCGAGTGCGACCGTGAATGCTCCGGGCATTGCATTTACCGCACCGAGCTTGCCGAGGGTCTCACTTGCTCCCGCACCGCTAATGACGGCTCCGAGGATCACGAATATGCTGCCGATCACAGCGGCTGTACTGAATCGGATCATTTTGGTCCCGACAGCCGTCCCGAATATATTGGCAGCGTCGTTTGCTCCGAGAGACCATCCAAGAAAGAGCCCGCTCGACAAGAGAAACAGTGTTGTTATCATACTCAAGACTCCTTATATCGAGCGTTTAATCGAATAGACTGACAAGCGTTCAACTACAGCCTCTGCTGAGTCGGCCAGGTTTGAAATGTGGGAGACGAAATTACTCAACTGAAGTTTCTTTGCCAGATCATCAATCTGTTCAGAATTGAAGATTCTGCGCATCAACTGTTCCTCTATCTGATCTGCTTCATGCTCGTAGAAATGAACTTTGTGGATATATTCTCTAATAGCGGGGTCGTTATTGAAAAACGCTCTGTTTGCCAGCACGAGGTTCGAGATAGCATTCCCGGATGCTTCTGTCAGTTTTAACAGCTCTTTGTTGAGAGATGCAGGGATATCCGGCTGCTCAATGTCGAAATAGGTAAGAACCGTCTTTGTGGTGTCAATGACATCATCCGATGTTTCGAGAAGACCGAGAACGTCACCCCGGGATTCAGGAATGAGCATTTTTGTATAGATATTATAGCGGATCTCGCGTCGCAGGTTGTCGGCAAACCCCTCCTGTTTCTTGATGTCGAGTATTCTTCGCTTGAACTGCTCGAAATCCCGGTTGAGGTAGTCTGATATCCCTGCTGAGAATATAAGACCAGCCTCGGAAATTGCATCAAAGAACTGATTGATATTCGACTCAATATTTTTAGCATTCCCGAATAGCATAGCCATGTGAACTCCT
>JAIPFS010000059.1 GCA_021736545.1 Spirochaetia bacterium
GAATTGGAGCTTATGATGATGCTTACAAGTGGTTGAGTTATTTAGTTTCTGAAGAACCTGAAAATGCTAAATTTATTGCCCAGTATGCTGATTGTTATAATTCTTTTAACAAATTAAAAAGCGCAAAACTCTATTTCAGAGAAGCTTTTTTCCTTGGACCGGAAAAAGTAGATTTACATTTTATAGAATCGCAATCTATTTCTCGAATTATTGAAAGAATTGTCAATTTTGGTTATTCTGATAACACAATTACTTATTGGATACCCGTTTTTGGCTACCTATTTGATTTTCTAAATATTAAAAGGGAATTATCGGCTGTTGAATATGGAAAACTTTTACAGAGCATTCAGAATTTAGAAAATGAAATAGATCAAGACCAAAACAATAGAGAGATTTTTGAACCAATACTGTTAAATTCGTATCTAGTTCTTTTAGATTATTTATATATGAAGCAGCTGTCTTTTGAAAAAATTTCTGAAGCGGAGAATAAACTGTTTCAACTGAATGCTGACATTTACGAAATTTATGAAAAAAAGAAATTAAACATTTAGGATGGTAATATAATGGAAAATGCGACAGAACGTTTGCTGGAGATGCTAAATGAAGAGAAGTGGACCAGAGCAACAATAAACAGTTATACAATTAATAATTTTGATGAATTGGATAAATTTGTTGAAGCTTGTCCAAAAGAAGAACTAAACGATTTAAAAGAAGAGTGTGATAATCATTTGGCCCATACAAAAAACAGCATCATTGCACTGTATATTTCCGGGATTGTATCTTTAAAAAAACGTATGATTGATGATACGAACCTTATTCAGCTAATAAATATCTTTACAGATAATAGAAAATGGAAATTGGTAGAGTATCTCTGTAAGAAAATTCTTGAATTCGGAGAAAACAAATCTGCTTTACGACTGCTGGCAAGTTGTTATGAAAATAATGGTGAAGAGGAAAAAAAGTTTGAAGTCTGGGAACGACTTGTAAAAGTTGATTATGATGAAAATGAGATCGTACGACAAATTGCGGAGAGGTACGATGAAAAAGGTAATGATGAAAAGGCAGTAATTTTTTATAAAAAAGCCCTGCATCGATTTATTACATACAAAAACTTTTCTCAAATTAAGGAATTATGGGATATTCTTTTAGAGAAAGTTCCAGAGGAATATGAGTTTTTTGTTCAGCTAGAAAACAAAGTCAGCACTATACTTTCAGAGGATAGGGCAAATCAACTCTTACTTGATTTCTATTATGTTATAAAAGAACAGGGTAAGTGGGATAAATCTATAGAAATTCTTAAAAGGTATCTTCATAGAGAGCCCAAAGCCAATGAAATCAGAAATGAACTAATAAACTGTTATAGAGAGAAATACAGCAAACATAGTAAACTTGAATCCTATATATCTGAATCAAATCTTCTCCAGTCGTATCGAAATGTCGAAGATGCAATTTCTTTTTTTGAAAAACATATTGCTTTTGATACAGGAAACTTTGTGTACCACAAAACTTGGGGTATTGGAAAAATACGTTCTATAAAGGGTGAACAGGTAATAATAGATTTTTCCAGAAAGCGTGGTCATGAAATGACTTTGAAAATGGCAGTTAATGCCCTTACGGTTCTGAAAAAATCGCATATCTGGGTTATCAAAAGTATTTGGCCGAAAGAAAAGCTTCATGGTAAAGTGAAAAATGATATTCCATGGACTTTAAGAATTATTATAAGAAGTTATGACAATTCAGCAAGTATAAAGAATATTAAAAGCGAACTTGTTCCCTCTGTACTTTCAAAAAACGAATGGCTTGCATGGAATACAAATGCAAGAAAAATATTGAAAACAGATCCCATGTTCGGGAATAATCCTGAAAAAGCTGATGAATATGTTGTCCGGGAAACACCCATTTCATATGAAGAAAAAACCTTAAATCTGTTCAAAGGTGAGAAGAATTTCTATCAGAAAGTTAAAATTCTCAGAGAATTCCTTACAAACAGTGAACCTGATTCAACATATTTTGAAGAAATTTTTAATTATTTTTTCTCAATAGTGAACAGTTTTTCAACTTTAAATGATCAAGCGATATCAAGTTATCTTGTCTTAAAAAGATTGAAATCCCAATATGGGTTTCTCCCCCAGATTCCTGTTTTAGATATTATACAGAATTTTTCTTCTGAAAGTGAAATTATTTCAGTTTTCAGGAATATTGATGACTCAGAGATTAAGCGTGATTTTTTAGTTGAAGTTAAGAGAAATCATGAAAACTGGCAGGAAGTGTTCAAGAAACTTCTACCGTATTATCAAACAATGTTTATTATTGATGAACTTGAAGAAGATAAAGAGGGTAAAAATAAAATAAAGGAATTATTTGAAGATTCAATAAATACGTATCGAGAAAAACCTGAGTTATTTGTTTGGCTTGCAAAAAATTTCAGTGAAGCTGAATGGAGCAGTAAGGGCATACTGTATGAAAGAGTGATGATTCCTCTGCTTCATCTATTGGATATCACCTTCAGAAATATTTCAAATAAAAAAGAGGTGAGTTTTAATAGAAAACTGAATAAAAATATTCAAACAATATTATTTGAAGATAAATTATTAGATACTTACATTAAATCGAGAGATGAAGATGCTGTATACAGGATTTACAGTCTAGTTAAAGATGTTGAAGAACTTGACCCTGCAAGAAAAATTGAACTGAAGCATACAATCAAGAATTTATTTCCTTCCTTTAAGTTTCTAGGAGAAGATGACAAATCTGAAACAGTTTCAGGAGGACTTCTGGTAACTGAAAAATATTACTATAAAAGACAGAATGAACTTAAACATATTCTGGATGTAGAAATACCGGAAAATTCAAAAGAAATTGGTGTTGCTAGGGAATTGGGTGATTTAAAAGAAAATGCGGAGTATAAAGCAGGTAAGGAGCGACAGCAGCTTTTAAATATTAGTGTAGGTAAAATTCGGGATGAACTCGAAAAAGCTGTTATTTTTAATCCTAGAGATTTAGATAGTACAAAAATATCTTTTGGTACCTATGTAGAATTGATAAATCTTAATACAAATAAAAATGAAGAATACAGAATTTTCGGCCCCTTGGAATCAGACCCTTCACGTAAAATCTTATCATATCTCTCCCCTTTTGGATCAAAATTGCTGAATCACACCGTTGGAGAAACTTTTTCTTTTACGATTAATGATAACAACTTCTCTTACAGGGTGAAGAATATTGCAGCTGCTGATATACCTTAATGAGGATAAGCAATAATAATTCTAGGTAAATAGTAAAAAAAGATCCCTTTGGGGATCTTTTTTGCTATTTTTGAGTATAAAGCTGAAGAAATTCTTTCTTAAAATCTAAAAAGTCGCCTTTTTCAATATGATAAATTATTTTATTCATAAGATCATATAAAAATTTCAAGTTATGCTCAGTAGCCAGCATTGCACCAAGTATTTCTTTTGTTTTAAAGAGATGTCGTAAGTATCCCTTCGAATAAGTTGTACAGGCAGTGCAGCTGCAATTTTCGCTTATTGGAGATGTATCCATTGCATATTTAGCTTTTTTTATCTGTATTATTCCATTATTTGTAAATACTGAACCGTTCCTGGCTGTTCTTGTAGCAAAAACACAGTCAAAAATATCTATCCCTTGACTGACAGCTTCAAGAATATATTCCGGAGTTCCAATACCCATAACATATTTAGGTTTATCCTCAGGCATCAAATCAGATGTATATGACAGATATTCAATAAATTTATCAGTTGGTTCTCCAACTGAAAGCCCTCCAATTGCAAAACCAGGGAAATCAAGAGCACAGATCTCTTCAACACTGCGTTTTCGCAAATCCTTAAAAAAATTACCTTGTACTATTCCAAAAAGTTTTCCATCAAAATCTGCATGCTGTGAATTCCACTGCTGTAAAGAACGTGATGCCCAGTTAGTTGTCTTTTTTAAGGCCTCTTCCGCCTCTCTGTGTTGAATATCAGGAGAGGTGCAGACATCAAGACACATTAAGATATCACTGCCAAAAATTCGCTGTATATCAACAACCTTTTCAGGGCTAAGCTCATGAAGTGAACCATCTATGTGAGACCGAAATGTAACCCCGTCATCTTTAATTTTCCTTAATTGAGCAAGGGAAAAAACTTGGAAGCCGCCGCTATCTGTAAGTATATTATGTTTCCAGGAAGTAAAATTATGCAAGCCCCCGAATTTTTTTATAACCTCTATGCCTGGTCTCAAGTACAGATGATAAGTATTCCCTAGAATCATTCTATACCCAATATCTTCTACGGTGCTATGATGCATTGCTTTAACTGTTCCGTTTGTACCAACAGGCATGAATGCGGGAGTCTGCATGTCTCCATGCGGCAGCTTCAATTTTCCTAATCTTGCTTTAGTTTCTGTATCGGTAAGACTTACTGAAAAAATGTTATCTGTATGTGCCATTTGTTCTCTTCTCACTTTAAAAATTTAAGTTCTTGCATTTTTATACATTACCGAGCCAATTATAAAGAATAGTGTAAAAGGAAGCAATGATCCCAAAGAGGGGTGTATATATCCCTGCTTTGCAAGTGTTATTCCTATGAATTCGACCACATAGAAGACGACTAGAATAGAAAGACTGTAAAAAATACTTAATAAAAGAATATTTTTTTTCATACGTGTTCCAATAGACAATGAAAGTAAAGAAACAATAATCGGCGTCAATGAAAAGAAAATTCTCTCATATAAATCTGTACTAGCAGAATAATATGTATCCCTATCAATATATCTAATTCTTTGTACATATGAAACAGCATTACTAAACTGCATATATTTTATAGAATCAGTAATTCTTAAGAAGTTTTCCGGAGCAAGAGTTAATTTTGTATTGATATATTCTTTTTTAAATTGCGAAGAAATCTCCCCTCTTTTTTCTACGTTCTCAATTGAATCTGGAGCTTGTACTCTATTTTTAATATTAAATACTATACTGTCCTTAAAAATCCATAATCCCCTTTTGTCATCATATAGTGCTTTTTTGGCATCAATTCTTTCTGAAACTTCGCCATTTTCAAAAATGATAATACTGAGGTTCGTTAATTCATCTGCAGAAGCATCATAGTATTCAGCAAAATACAAAATTGTGAAATCATTATTCCAAATGGCAAAATCGGAATTATTTAAACTTTTTTCCTCTTTTTCAGAAATATTTTTTAAAATATTGTCATGAATTCTGTTTGAAGGAATGGTGATGAAATTATCAAATAAAAACGATGCTATACTTAGCAGCAATCCAATGATAATAACAACTGCAGTAAGGCGATAGAATGAGATTCCGGAATTTAGAATTGCAATAATTTCGTTATTCGCATATAAGTTTGCAAAGAGAAAACAAATTGAAAATAGTAATACTGCCGGTAAGGTTAAGGTAATTGAATACGGAATATAAGAAACAAACAGGTGTGCTATAGTGCCGAAGGGAACTTCATGTGAAATAAAAAGATCTATTTTACCGAAGATATCAACAAGACTCACAATTATGGAAGCTGATGATAGTGTAAGAAGAAATAGAAATATAAATTGCTTAATGATATATACATCTAATCTTTTTAAAAACATAGTTTCTTTCTCATAGACAATAAAAACCCGCCATTTATTATACTATCTGTTCTTTAAAATTGAAAATACAATCAAGCCGATAGTTCCAAGAAAGAAATTCGGCATAAACATTAATAAAAAAGGTGAAAAATTTATTTTTACCCCGTAAGTCTGTCCTAAAAACAGTAATACCCAATAAAGTGTCGACAGTAACACGCCGAATCCGAAACCAATGAGTTTCCCATTCTGAAATTTGAAAGTAGCAATTGGAAAAGATAAAAAAACAAGAAACAAACAGCCTAAGGGAAGTGAAAGTTTTTTGAATAATTCAATTTTATAGTATTTGAATGTTCTCGTTGAAAAATCCCTATTCTGTCTATCTAAAATCTCACTGTAAGAATTTTCAGCCGCTGCAATAGAACTGTTTAGAACTGAATGAAAAAGAGTATATTTTTCAAGAGCAATAGCGTTCTCATTTTCTATTTGATTCACTTGAATTGTTTTCTGCTTATCCTGTATCTCACTGTATACATCAAGAAAGCTTTTTTCTGAAGGAGCTGTAGAAAGCATATTAAAGGATAATGTATCCATGAAAAAGAACAAATCCATGGAATCTGCTTGAAAAGCATCATAAGCCGCAGAACTGCTTTTACTCTGAATATATTGGACATCATACAATTCTAAGATAAATGAATTATCATCATCAGCTTTTTTCAATATTGCTTTCTCGGCATTTGTAATAGTACGGTTATCATAGCTCTCATTTAAATTTACTATTATGATGTCTAAAATGTCCTCGTCTTCAATTTGTTTGTTCACAATAAGTTTATCACCATATTTAGTACTTGTGAAAGAACCGAGTTCTAAAGCTGGAGATTTATACAATAATTCTTTATAGAGTTTTTTATATTCTATGGTACTGAGTGGAAGAAAAATATCATTAACTAAAAAAGAAAGCACTGAAAAGAGCAGCGCAATGCTTATAAGGGGTGTCAGTATTTTTCTGTATGAAATCCCTCCTGAACGCATGGCTAGCAATTCCGAATCTGAAGACATTCTTCCCAAAGCCATAGAAGCGCCAGATAATGTAGCAAACGGGAAAGTAAAAGCTAATATTATAGGAACAGAATATATAATAATGCGTAGCAAATCTTCAATTGAAACATTTTTTATAAGTATGTTCTTGGCAACAAGGAGAATTTGGTTAATAAAAAAAATGAAAAAGAAAAAAAGAAATGAAATAAGAAAAGATAAAAGAAATTCTTTAAGAATATATTTCTTAATTGTAAAATAATTTCCACTTATCATTATAAACCTGTGGAACCGAAACCGCCTGTACCTCTATCTGTATCATTAATAGTATTTTTTTGAGTAAATACTGCTTTCGTGACCGGTGCTATAATTAGCTGCGCAATTCTATCGTTATGATTGACAGTATATGGAAGCTCACCAAGGTTTATTAATAGTATTTTAATTTCACCACGATAATCTGCATCAATAGTTCCAGGAGAGTTAAGTACCGTTATCCCATGTTTATAAGCGAGTCCTGAACGCGGACGAATCTGCCCTTCAAAGTTGGCTGGGATTTCTAAAAAAAGTCCGGTACTAATCAAAGATCTTTTCCCGGGTTCAATAGTTACAGGTTTATCCAAATTGGCATAAAGATCTGCTCCGGCAGAATAAGGAGTCTGATAATGCGGTAATTTGCTGCCGGATGCAGTTCTCATCTTTATAACCATTATGAAGGAGCCCTCATCTATTTTTCTTTAGTTTCCTTGAGAGCATCTACGTAACTGAGATTCAATCTACCCATTCTATCAATCTCAATAAGTTTAACTGGAATTTCCTGATTCATGGATAAAACGTCTTTTACTGAATTGACTCTCTTATCGGAAAGTTTTGATATATGACATAAACCTTCTTTGCCGGGAAGAATTTCAATAAAAGCACCAAAATCAGTAATTCTTTTGACAGTACCGTGGTAAATCCTTCCTACTTCAGGTTCTTCAATGAGTTCTCTTATGCCTTTTTTTGCAAGCTCTGCTTTTTCTGTATCTTTCCCATAAATAGTTACGGTCCCATCGTTTTCAATATTAATTTCAGAACTTGTGCGTTCTGCAATGCTTTTAATATTTTTTCCTCCAGGTCCAATAACAGCACCAATTTTTTCTTCATCTATACGCATTTTTATAATTCTTGGTGCATAAGCAGATAAATCCTCATTCGGTCTTTCAATGACTTTATTCATGATATCAAGAATATGCATTCTTCCCCGTTTCGCCTGATCAAGAGCTTTTGCCATAAGATCACTGCTTACTCCATCAATCTTAATATCCATTTGAAAAGCTG
>JAIPFS010000060.1 GCA_021736545.1 Spirochaetia bacterium
TCAGAATTAAAGAGATGATTTAAAAAAATATTTTTATAAGTATAAATTTGTCTATTCAGCTGCTAAAATCCCTAAAAAATAAATATATTGTTATAGTAAAAATAATTAAGATCTATTGTAAGTGATTTTAGTTAAGGCTGAAAAACCTAAGGTTTTTTCAAAACTCATAACTATTATAGTATGAGTAGAAATATTGAAAGAAGTGAGGTTGTATATCCCCGATACAATCAAGATGGACAGAAGTTTAAAGAGCTTTTATACAAAGCATATTTTCTTAATAGGTTTGATTACCAGTCGTTAGAGCTGGATTATAAAAATTTACGTTTCTACTCATCTCAGGCAGGCATAGACAAAATCAGTTTGTGCCTGTCTCTTGATTTCTTGAATGAAGGAGCAGGTGCTAAATACAGCAATGGAGCATTTAGTACTAGGAGAAATGGCAGATATTTTTTTATTGATGTTCATGGAGAGTATATAAATCCTGAGGTAAATATTCTGAAACAGGTAGAAGAGATTGTTTATTTCTTGATGAGAAAGAATTGGTTCAAGATACCAATAGAGAAAATTGAATTTTCATGTCCTGATGGAGAATACTTGAACTGTGATTCCTATGATTTTGTAGTTGAGAATGAAACGGACTTTGTTCAGATCATTATGGATAATATCAAATTGTCCACTTTAGAGATTAAACATGATCTTAGTATACCAGTCTTTAAATATCTTGATGAAAAGGAATTTACTGTTGTAGGGGATACAACCTACTATTCCAAGGACTATACGTATTCTCAGAAGAGTAAGAAGAGAAAAAAGTCGTTTCTGTGTATCTATGATAAATCTCGTCAGGTACGTGAGGTTAAGAAGCAGACTATAGATGATGAAATAACACGTATTGAGTTTAGGCTATTTGGATATTATTTGAAGAAGGTTGGAGGAATAGCAATATTAGATGGTTTATTTCAAGATGTTTACAATAGTGTAAAGCCGGTCATAGTTAAGAAGTTGAAAAGATTAAAGATAAATTTTCAATGTCTTTATAGAGTTATAAATAATGGAGATTTAAAGAATATTTTGACTATGACAATTGCTTTTGATGGAGATAGAGAGAATGAGAAAAATGAATATGTACATAAATGTAATAATTCTGTTTTTAGTGTAGTTGATTTTATTGTAGTGTTTTGGGGTAGTCTTAATGTTTTTGAAAAAATATTTTACTTAATTAAGACCTCTATGTTTTCATCATTCCGAACTGAATGTTTACAGAGACCTCCCTGAAAAGTATCCCTTCAACCCGATTTTCACGAAGTATTGATATCTCTTTGAATTTGTATAGTAAAAAGAGGATAAAAATTCAGCTTCACACTCTTTAAAATATTTACATATACACAGTAATAGGTTATATTACTTAATATAATATATGTAATATTTAAATAAAAAGGGGTGCAAAAATGGATCACTTAGAACCAGTCCAGAATTCTGAATTTCTATACAACTTATTGCTTCAACCGAAGGATAGCTATTCAGAGGATGCAAAGTATTTTGTTGATTTTCTTTCTTCCCGGCAACTAAAAGTAAATCTGCATAATTTAAAGCTGTATGTAGAGTATCTGAACCAAATCATTGAAGGAAGACAGCTTTCTGCTAGTACGTACAATAAACGGCTACAAGGTGCAAAGAAACGATTACGGTATATATTTACTATTTCACCGGAAAGTTTTAGTGTGCTTAATCGTTACCGGTTTGAGGAAGCTTTAAAGACCTTCAAGCCAAAGAAAATAAATTCAACTGCAGTACCTTTTGAGAATCTTTTAACTAACGAGGAGGTTCAGTTGCTTGTATCAGAATCAGAAGATAAAACAGCATCGCTTGTGATCGAGTTCTTATATGCTACAGGATTGAGAATATCAGAAGCATTGGGAGTTCTGCTGAGTAATATTGTCCCAAGCAATGGGAAAGATGTTGTTACGGTCATGGGGAAGGGAAGTAAAGAACGGCGTGTATTTGCTTCACATGCACTGATTCGGAAGATCAGAGGATATTTCAATGGTACAACATTTTTATTTGAGCATAAAGGAAAGCGTTATAACCGAATTTCTATTTCAAATAGGATATCTCTTCAGGGGAAAATTATTTTAGGTAAGAAAATTTCTGCTCATACATTGCGACATTCATTTGCTACTACAACTCTAGAAAAGACCGGAAATTTAAAAGGTGTGTCAAAATACCTTGGGCATTCATCGGTAAGTACGACAGCAAATCTTTACATCCATAGTGAACTGCTCTGGGAAGACGTTTCAAAATAATACAAAAGGTGCCTCATTTTTGAGGCTTCATAAAGAAAATTTCTAAAGGATGCATTCAATACCGATACTGTCACCTTTATATCGAATGTATTTTTCAATCTTGGGTTTCAATAGGGATGCATTGCCCAGACCTGATAGTGCTACGTCTTCTACATCGAAATCATTACATAACAAGGTTTCCACATCTAGAAAGGTTGCTTTTGCATTTATCCCCGATATGTATTGTAGGTTTTCGACCGAAATCAAATAATCTGGATTATACATACAGTTACCAGGAGCAGAAAAGGATGAGAACAAATAGTAATCTTTGTATCGCTTCCATATCCGTAAATCAATGAGTTCGGGGTTTATTGTTTCGTGAAATTTATCAGAGAATGCTTTATAGATTGAATGTTCCTTTATATAAGAGGGAGCATATCCATTTTGTAAATATTCATTTGCTAAGGCTCTTTCAAGTGTTCTTAAATTCATAATTATTTTCCTTTGTTATTCTTGTTTTTTTATGTAGTATCGAATGCGATACTCCATTTCCATTGATCACCTGTCAAATTTTCTTTGCATAGAAAATATTGACTTACTTATTTTTTTGTATTTTAATTTATACCATAAACACCTCCTATAGACAGTTTTTTGATGCTTTTTTTTGCCATCATACTTGTCTTAACTGACTTTTTCCGAAGCATCGTCTTTTATATCCAGTGTGAATTTTTTATATTCAGCCCCAATAATTGGAAAGTTGCTGAAAACTGTTATCGTGCATTTTTCTCTAAGAGGTCGAGCCCGTCCGATAGCCTGTTTGAGTTCTGCTTCGATTTTTGTTAACTGTAAAATCTGTAACTCAGGATTCTTGACAAAAGAATTAAAGAAAAACCGCATACCTTTAAATTCAACGATTTGATAAACCATTTTTTCTTTTTCAGGGTTGCACTTGATTCCTAAAGCAGTAGCATCTAGGAAGTAGCACTGTGTGGTGAAATGGGGAGTACCAGCAATTATTAAATTACTTCCTTTATATTCATCAAGGCCGGTCAAACCACCAAAATGAGCTACAGAGTTTGAAAATATATTTTCATATTTCTTATAAGTTATAACCGGTGTTTCCCCAGCATATTCTGATACAGCTTTTATAAGCTGAGGTTGCTTATAAATTTGTATTCGTGATAATGGATGACTTAAGTCTTGTAGGATAGTACCACCCGGGACAGCACGTTGTACTGTAAAAATCTTACATTTATCACCAAACAGTTTTTCATAGTACAGCTTGTTTGGGGTTGCAGATAAAACAATAATTTTTTTAAAGTTCAAATTCCCAACATTCACATAATGGATAATATCGTGTTCATCGATATAAAACCTTTTACAGTCGAAGAAGTCGAAAATGTTTTGTGAATTTGTCTTGGTTCTTTCATTTGAAAAAATTCTTTTCTCTGCTCGTAACCGTTTTATATCCCAGGCTATTGAACTTTTCTTTTCCAATATACTATTTGGCAACACAGGTATACGTTTTTGAATTTTATTTTTTTTCAAATTTTCCAAATATTGAATATGTCTTTTTAAGTTTTCCTTTTCCGCTTCTTCAAGATGCAATAATGGATACTCTATTAAATCCTTAAGCTCTTGAAGAGAAATTCTGTTATGTTTTATCAATCCCCCCATTAAATCTTCATCGAATAAAACTTTTTCTTGTGAGAAATAATCAGGATTTTGAATAACACGGTCATGAGTAGCAAGAACAATCCCATCATGGTGCTTTACCTGATCTAACGTTTTGAAGTAACTGTCAACTTCAGGATAAAATTGTCTTTGTTTATAAAGAAAAGATTGTGCTGCTTCATAGGCACCTGTTGCATAGAATTGGTTGAGAATTTTTTTGTCTTTCTTATCCAATTCAGGAGGGTCGGGATATACTATTATTTCTTTACCAGCTTTTTTAAATCTCTCTGCTACTTGGTTTTTAAGATCATGCCGAGGTAGAGCGATTACTATCGACCCAAGATCTTTTGAATGTATGTATTTTTCTGTTTTCCCTAAACCAGTTTCTGCATCTATGAGAAAAACCCCATCTTCTTCTATTGTTAAACAGTATTCAATATGCTTATCTAATTGTCTTTCAGCTTCTTCTATGGAGCAATATTCAGGTTGATTTAAAATCTTCACTTCGCCATTTTCAAGCTGTGTTGTGGTGATGATATTCTTTGTATGATGATAGCAATGGTTAGCATATCTACAGTATTTTTCACATCTTTCCGGATAATATTTATTTTTAGCCATATGGTTGAGAGCATAATATTTAAAAAAATCTTCTCGATTTTTTCCTTCCTCTGTTCCATATTCAGGACGGGCATGTAATCCGGAAATAAAACAGGAACGTCCTCCTTTTATGCACATGAGATTAGATGCCAAACCAAATAATTCAGGATAGTACAACCATATTTCAGCTTTTTGAAATTCATAGAATAATTGACAGCTATTTGTAATTGATTCAATTTTTAGTTCAATTTTTTCTTTATAATCATGGTAGGGGAAAGTAGCTTTTTGTTTTTGTTCTCTATCATTTTCCCCCCTTTCTGAAATAGGACCTGCCATTTGTATATATACTTTTTTTAGGGGTTCCTTTTTATATAATATATAGGGGCCCCCGAAAAACGTAACTTCTTTTTCTGAATCATCAGTGCTTACATAGGTATACGCTGGAGTACCCTTGTTATACAGGATTCCGAGAGAATCACAGTACTTTTTTATAAATTTGTTTGCATTACTCTTTTTTTCCTTTTTAAAGAGATAGCAGGTTTGATCGATTAGTTGAATCAAATCAATTTTTGATTCATAGTTTTCGTAAAGTAGGTTTTTGCCACCATAGAACTTGCGAGATAAATCTTTACAACTTTTATCTGCTTCAGGGAATAAGAACAAGAATGCTTTGAGTATTAACTGGTGTACGTGTCTATCTGTAATGGATTCCCAGTGGTAGAAAACAAGTCGATATCTTGTTTCATCTACATCGCTGAATGTTGTATACGCAAATACTGGGAGTACCTGATATTTTTTACACCTTTCAATAGCATCTTGAAAGGAAAGACCGTGATCAATATCAATGAAAAAGAGTTGCTGAGCCTTCCAGTATTTATTTTGTGCTTTTTCTGATGAAAAAACAGCTGGGCATACTGTATACCCTTTTGGTTGCACCAGACATTCAGCCAATTCGTGAATTGTCAGTGTTCTTTGCTTGGAACCAAAATTAGCCATAATTTTCTGAACATTTGTTTTATTAGGCTTCTGGTTACATTGAGTTTCATCAAGACAAACAGTTACTTGATTTTTCATATATACCTCCTAAATTAATTTATAATTAGAAAGTATCTGAAATTGTTTAATAAAATGATTCAGGAAACCTTAATAAAAAAATTTGAATTGTGTGGATGAGAATTTTGAACTGCTATTAAAAATATTATGAATGTTTATTTAATTCAGACAAAAAAAATGCTGGTATAGGATCATTTTTTATTTCTTCTTTTGGGGAATATATGATCCGATTAAAGATTAAATTTCCGCATAGATCATACATGATAGTAAATGCAGGGGTGAGGGGAACTTTTGCTTCATTAGGTATGTTCCAGCCTTCAACATCTGAAATCCTTAACATTTCTTGCGGTAAATTTAAGTAAAGATAATCACCAGATCTATATATTGTTTCTATTTTTCTCGATAAAATATTAATATTGTATACATCAAGATTAAATAAATTTGCATCTGAGTAATCATTACTGGTTTCAAATATTTCGGGATTTAATGTGTTGATAATTTGATTTTTATTATCTTTTCGTTTAGGAAATAAAAATAGAGTGGCATAGGAATCTTCTTGCAGTCCTAGGTAGTATTTTGTATTTTCATCGATTTGAAATGCTTCTGCCAACTTTTTCGGAATTCTGAGTCTGTATAATTCATCTTTTTTACTAACTTCAGTAGGTACAATTACCTCTATATCTGGGAGAAACTCTTTTAATTCTTTAAAATTTTTAGTCTTTGGGCCTGGTGATTTTTCATTGAAAAATGATACTCCTCCCATAGAAATATTATTCATTTTTGCTTTATATAAACCAGGAGAGAGATTAGGTTTTAATGTATTCTCAAATGTATGATTTGCTTTGATTGCACTTATCAAAGGAAAAAACATTGAAAGATTTGAAGTTGAAGGGGGGGAAGTTAATAAATCAGCATATTTTTTCTTATAGCGATAACGTAAAACAGAGTTCTTATTCAGGGAATCAGGAACATCTTTTCCTATTGTTTTAAATATATGAGATGTTGTTATGGGAAAATAAAAGTTTTTGAAAGAGTTTTTCTCTTTAACAGGCATTTCTTTTGTTAGCTTATCAAATAAAGTTGGAGACAACTTTGAAAAATAGTAAATATATTCCTCAATCATTTTAGAATAATATGTTTCTGTCTGTTTCATAATAAAAAGAATAACATATAAACACTAAAAAAAATATTAACCTGAATTCCATTTATATTTTTTCCATTAAATAAAATTGAAAATTAAAATATTAATGCTTGCTCAAAATATTATGTAAAAAAGTGAATAAATTGATCTATTAAAAATAAAATGTACTTATATATTGTAATAGATGATAAAATAAAAAAGAAGTAGGAGAAATCTCTTATGAACAACCCGTGGATTGATTTACCTGCACAGACTCCTTATGTGTTAGAAATTGATTCTCATATTATAAGAGAAATGGATATTAGGTATAATGAAAAAAAGTTTGAAGTTGCCCTTGATTTGATACCAGAACCATAAATTGGTAACGTTAAAGCACCGATATTATTACTTTCGAAAATCCTGGAGTAGATAGAAATGATATTAAGATGAAAAAAAATTAAAAAAATTTTCATCAAAAGACTGGGGATTGATCAATTCTAATTATTTTAAAAATTCCAAGAAAGTAGAATAAAAGCCTATGGTTTTAATTTTAATTGAAAAGTAAATTCTTTCCGTTTCAATTTTCTAAGAATTAGGTTTTGAAGATTCTATAAAGTGTTCTTTTATAATATTTTCAATATCTTTATCAATAGCTAATTTCAGTTTGTGCTTAATACTCAATAGTTCCTGATATTTATCAAAGTTTTTCCATTCTTCATCATCAAAAAATAATTGATATGGTTTTAGACCAACAGCATAAGATATTTTTTGAAGAGTATTAGCTGATGGGAATTTTCTAGCAATTTCTATTTCTCCTATATAATTAGTGGAAACTTCACTTAGTTCTGCAAGTTTCTGCTGGGATAAACCTAAATCATTTCTTACTTTCTTGATGTTCTTTCCAAGAATCAATTGAATAGTTGGAATTTCTTTTTTTGCCATATTAGATTATGGCTTTGAGATGGGGTTATTGACAACACACTTAAAGACATAATATACTATGGCTAATAGAATGTTTTTACCC